>NZ_JAGUUD010000117.1:0-25294 GCF_020177535.1 Paraburkholderia sp. XV
GCGGCGGCAAAGAAAAGTAGGTGCCGCCCCGCACAGGGGCGACGCGTGAGGCGAGCTAACGTATCGCGGATGCCAGCGCTAAGGCGCGCCAAGGCAAACGCACAGGAGCGTGAAGCACGAAAGCAACACGCGGACGCCAGCGCAAGCGTTGGAACAACCAAAAAACCACCCGTGCCCCGCCCCGCGCCGCGAGCAAAAAAACCAGCAAACCACCCACCGCCGCAAGGCAACAAAAAAACCAACCCCACCCAGCGTCGCAGACATAAAAAAAGAACCCGTCGCTTCCACGCAAGACGCCCCGCCCACCGTCACCTAAACTAGGTACCGTTACAGCGACCAAACCCCGAGGCCCCGCCATGCACGACCAAAATGTCACCCGCCAGACTTTCGACGAAGTCATGGTCCCCGTCTTCGCGCCCGCGTCCTTCGTACCGGACCGCGGCGCCGGTTCCCGCGTATGGGACACGCAAGGCAAGGACTACATCGACTTCGCCGGCGGCATCGCCGTCACGGCGCTGGGCCACGCGCATCCCGAACTGCTGAAGGTTCTGCACGATCAGGGCGCCAAACTGTGGCACATCGGTAACGGTTACACGAACGAACCCGTCCTGCGTCTCGCAAAACGCCTCGAAGAACTGACCTTCGCTGACCGCGCGTTTTTCGCGAACTCTGGCGCGGAAGCCAATGAAGCCGCCCTGAAACTCGCCCGCCGCGTCGCCTTCGACCGCCACGGCGCGCAGAAGGACGAAATCGTCTCGTTCACCCAGTCGTTCCACGGCCGCACGTTCTTCACGGTCAGCGTCGGCGGCCAGCCGAAGTACTCGGAAGGCTTCGGCCCCGTGCCCGCCGGCATCAGGCACCTGCCTTACAACGATATCGAAGCGGCGCGCGCCGCGATCGGCCCGAAAACCTGCGCAGTCATCGTCGAGCCGGTGCAGGGCGAAGGCGGCGTGATCCCCGCCGATCCCGCGTTCCTGAAGGCGCTGCGCGAAGCCTGCGACCAGCACGGCGCACTGCTGATTTTCGACGAAGTGCAAACGGGTGTCGGCCGTACGGGCTTCTTCTATGCATATCAGGACACGGGCGTCACGCCCGACATCCTGACCACCGCGAAGGCGCTCGGCAACGGCTTCCCGATCGGCGCCATGCTGACCACCAACGAACTCGCCGCCCACTTCAAGGTCGGCGTGCACGGCACCACCTACGGCGGCAATCCGCTCGCGACAGCGATCGCGCTGAAGGTGGTCGATCTCGTCAGCGACCCGAAACTGCTGGAAGGCGTGCGCTCGCGCAGCGAACAGTTCAAGGCGACGCTCGCGAAGATGAACGAACGCTTCGGCATCTTCAAAGACGTGCGCGGCAAGGGGCTGCTGCTCGGCATGGAACTCACGGACGCCTTCAAGGGCCGCGCGAAAGATTTCGTCACGGCAGCCGGCAAGCATGGCGTCATCATGCTGATGGCAGGCCCCGATGTGCTGCGCTTCGCGCCGTCGCTGATCATCCCCGTCGACGACCTGAACGAAGGTCTCGCGCGCTTCGAAAAGGCGATCGAGGAAGTCGTCGGCGCAACGGCGCTCGCGAAGTAATCCGTCAAGCCACATTACACGAGACCACGATGCTCTTCGTCCGCCCTGGCCGCCTGGCCGATCTCGACGCGTTGCAACAGATGGCGCGCACCGCGCAGCCCGTGCTGCACTCGTTGCCGCACGACCGGCGCGCGCTGGAGGCGCGCGTCGCGTTGTCGGAAGACTCGTTTCGCGCGGAAGTCGATTTTCCGGGCGAAGAGTTCTATCTCTTCGTGCTGGAAGACAGCGAGACGGGCAAGCTGCACGGCACGTCGAGCATCGTCGCGGCAGCGGGCTATTCGGAGCCGTTCTATGTGTTCCGCAACGATGCCCTCATTCATGCGTCGCGCGAACTGCATGTGAACCGCAAGATTCATGCGCTGACGATGTCGCATGAACTGACGGGCAAAAGCCGTCTCGCCGGTTTCTATATCGACCCCGCGATGCGCGGCGACGCCGCCGCGCATCTGATGTCGCGCGCGCGGATGATGTACATCGCCGCGAACCGCAAGCGCTTCACGTCCGAAGTGTTCTCGCTGCTGCTCGGCGTGACCGACGATACGGGCGTGTCGCCCTTCTGGGAAGCCGTGGGCCGCAAGTTTTTCGGCCGCAACTTCGCCGATATCGAAGTGCAGTCGGGCGGCCGCAGCAGCACGTTCATCGCCGAAGTGATGCCGAGCTATCCGATCTATGTGCCGCTGTTGCCCGAAGCCGCGCAGCGCGTGCTCGGCGAGCCCGACGAAAAGGCGCTGCTCGCCTACGACATCCACATGGAAGAGGGCTTCGAAACGGACCGCTACGTCGATATCTTCGATGCGGGCCCCGTGCTGACGGCACAAATAGAACGCAGCGCGTGTGTGAAACGCAACGAAACGCGTACCGTGCGCGAAGCATCGGCGCAACAGGGCGCGACGTATCTGATCGCCAGCAACAAGCCGGGCGAATTCCGCTGCGTGCTCGCCGATCTGCCCGCGCAGACGGACGGCGGCGCGCCGCTGCCGGCTGCCGCGCGTCATGCGCTCGACGTGCAGGACGGCGATACGGTGCGCTGCGTGCCGTTGCATCAGCAGGAACCGACACATACCACGGGAGAAGCACAATGATCGTCGTTCGCGTCGTGCAAACGGGCGATGTGGACGCGCTCGTCGCGCTCGCTCAGGAGACGGGCCCCGGTCTCACGACCTTCAAGCCGGATCGCGATGCGCTCGCCGCGCGCATCGAGCGCGCGCGCCGCACGATCGAGGACAAGGCCGCGCCGCACGAAAAGGGCTACTTCTTCGTGATGGAGGATTCGCAGACGAAGGACATCGCCGGCGTCTGCGGGATCGAAACGGCGGTGGGACTCGAGCAGCCGTTCTACAACTATCGTGTGAGCACGGTCGTGCATGCGTCGCAGGATCTCGGCATCTGGACGCGCATGCGCGCGCTCAACATCTCGCACGACCTGACGGGCTACGCGGAAGTGTGCTCGCTGTTTCTCAGCCCGCGTTATCGCGCGCATGGCGTGGGCGGCTTGCTGTCGCGCTCGCGCTTCATGTTCATCGCGCAGTTTCGCGAGCGCTTTCCGCAGCGTATCTGCGCGGAACTGCGCGGCCATTTCGATGCGGACGGCACGTCGCCGTTCTGGCGCGCAGTGGGCTCGCATTTCTATCAGATCGACTTCAACGCCGCCGACTATCTCAGCTCGCACGGCCGCAAGTCGTTTCTGGCCGAGCTGATGCCGCGTTTTCCCGTGTACGTCGAACTGCTGCCCGACGAAGCGCAGCAGGCCATCGGCCTCACGCATAGCGACACGCTGCCTGCCCGCAAGATGCTCGAAGCGGAAGGGCTGCGTTATGAGAACCACGTCGATATTTTCGACGCGGGCCCCGTGCTCGAATGCCACGTTGCCGATCTGCGCACGGTGCGCGAGAGCGTCGTCGTGCCCGTCGAGATTGCTGCCGTCGCCGCGCAGGAGGGCGGACCGCGTTCGCTCGTGTCGAATACGTCACTGGACGATTTCCGCACGGGCGTGGCGGCGGGCGTCGTCGATAACGGCGTGTTCCGTCTGACGGCGGACGAAGCGGCGGCATTGAACGTGAAGGCAGGCGAGCCGGTGCGCGTGCTGCCCCTGAAACAGAAATAAGGACTGACATGAGCGAGCTTTTCATCGACGGCGAATGGGTCGCCGGCACAGGACACGCATTCGCATCGCGCAACCCGGGCACGGGCGCGACGGTGTGGGAAGGCAACAGCGCGTCGGCGGAAGATGTCGATCGCGCCGTGATGAGCGCGCGCCGTGCGTTCGCGTTGTGGTCGGCCGTGAGTCTCGACGAGCGCGTCGCCGTGGTGCGCCGCTTCGCTGCGTTGATCAACGAGCGCAAGGAAACGATCGGCGAGGCGATCGGCCGCGAGACGGGCAAGCCGTTGTGGGAAGCGCGCACGGAAGTCGCGTCGATGGCGGCCAAGGTCGATATCTCGGTCCAGTCGTACAACGAGCGCACGGGCGAGCGGCGCGCCGCGATGGCCGACGGCACGGCGGTGCTGCGGCACCGTCCGCATGGCGTCGTGGCCGTGTTCGGGCCGTACAACTTTCCCGGACACCTGCCGAACGGACATATCGTGCCGGCGCTGATCGCGGGCAACGCGGTCGTGTTCAAGCCCTCGGAGCTTGCGCCAGGCGTCGCGCGCGCGACCGTCGAAGTATGGCGCGACGCGGGCCTGCCCGCTGGCGTGCTGAACCTCGTGCAGGGCGAGAAGGACACGGGCGTGGCGCTCGCGAATCACCGGCAGATCGACGGGCTGTTTTTCACGGGCAGTTCCGACACGGGCACGCTGCTGCACAAGCAGTTCGGCGGCCGTCCCGAGATCGTGCTCGCGCTGGAAATGGGCGGCAACAATCCGCTCGTGGTCGCGCCCGTCGCCGATCTCGATGCCGCCGTGCATCACACTATTCAATCGGCGTTTCTGTCGGCCGGGCAGCGTTGCACGTGCGCGCGCCGCATCTTCGTGCCGAACGATGCGTTCGGCGACCAGTTCCTCGCGCGTCTCGTCGAAGTGAGTTCGCGCATTGCGGTCGGTGAGTACAACGCCGACCCGCAGCCGTACATGGGCGCGGTGATTTCGGCGCGTGCGGCGGCGCGTCTGGTCGAAGCGCAGTCGCGGCTGATCGCGGACGGCGCAAAGCCTTTGCTGAAGATGGAGCAGCGCGATCCGAAGCACGGTTTCGTTTCGCCCGCCATTCTCGACGTCACGAACGTGAGCAACCTGCCCGACGAAGAGCACTTCGGTCCGCTTGCGCAGATCGTCCGTTACGGCTCGTTCGATGACGCGATCTCGGGTGCGAACGACACGGAGTTCGGTTTGTCAGCCGGCCTGCTCGCCGACGACGAAGCGCTGTGGACGCACTTCCAGCGCGCGATCCGCGCCGGCATCGTGAACTGGAACCGGCCCACCAACGGCGCTTCTTCGGCGGCGCCGTTCGGCGGCACGGGCCGCTCGGGCAACAACCGGCCGAGCGCGTACTACGCGGCCGATTACTGCGCATACCCGATGGCCTCCGTCGAAAGCGCGCAACTGCAAATGCCCGCGAGCGTGTCGCCGGGTCTTCATTTCTAAGGATCGACGATGCAAGCCACTGAAGCCAATTTCGACGGACTTGTTGGACCGACCCACAACTACGCGGGGCTGTCGTTCGGTAACGTCGCGTCGCAGAACAACGAGAAGTCCATCGCGAATCCGAAGGCCGCTGCCAAGCAGGGCCTGCGCAAGATGAAGCAGCTCGCGGACCTCGGTTTCAGGCAAGGCGTGCTGCCGCCGCAGGAGCGGCCGTCGATCCGCCTGTTGCGCGAGCTCGGCTTTTCCGGCGACGACGCGAGCGTGATCGAGCGCGTCGCGAAGAATGCGCCGGAACTGCTCGCGGCAGCGAGTTCCGCATCGGCGATGTGGACGGCGAATGCCGCGACGGTCAGCCCTTCGGCGGATACGCAAGACGGCCGCGTGCATTTCACGCCCGCGAACCTGACCAGCAAGCTGCATCGCGCGATCGAGCATGAAGCGACGCGCCGCACGCTGCGCGCGATTTTCGCGGACCCGTCGCGCTTCGTCGTGCACGAGGCATTGCCCGGCACGCCCGCGCTCGGCGACGAAGGCGCGGCCAACCACACGCGTTTCTGCGCGGAATATGGCGCGAAGGGCGTCGAGTTCTTCGTATACGGACGCAGCGAATACCGGCGCGGGCCGGAGCCGAAGCGCTATCCCGCGCGCCAGACGTTCGAGGCGAGCCGCGCGGTTGCACACCGTCACGGCCTTGCCGACGACGCGACCGTGTACGCGCAACAGACGCCCGAAGTCATCGATGCTGGCGTGTTCCATAACGACGTGATCGCGGTCGGCAATGCGCGCACGCTGTTTTGCCATCAGCTTGCGTTCGTCGAGCAGAAGGCCGTGTACGACGAACTGCGTTCGAAGCTCTCGAAGCTCAACGGCGAGTTCAACGTGATCGAAGTGCCCGACGCGCAGGTGAGCGTCGCCGATGCCGTGTCGTCGTATCTGTTCAACAGCCAGTTGCTGCTGCTCAACGACGGAACCAGCAGCAAGCAGGTGCTGGTCGTGCCGCAGGAGTCCCGTGAGAATCCGCGCGTGGCGGCTTATCTCGACGAACTGGTCGCCAGCACGGCGCCCATCGACGACGTGCTGGTGTTCGATCTGCGCGAGAGCATGAAAAACGGCGGCGGCCCGGCATGCCTGCGCTTGCGGGTCGTGCTGAACGAGGCGGAGCGCGCTGCGGTCACGCCGGGCGTGTGGATCGACGACAAGCTTTTCACGCGTCTCGATAGCTGGATCGACACGCACTATCGCGATCGCCTCGCGCCGACCGATCTCGCCGATCCGAAATTGCTGGTCGAATCGCGCACGGCACTGGATGAGTTGACGCAGATTCTCGGTCTGGGTTCGCTGTATGACTTCCAGCGCTGATCCGTCCGTGCCGGCGATACTCGACGATTTCCTCGCGTTCACGCTGGCCGGAGATCGGCCCGCCGACGAGGCGCGCGAAGGCGTGTGCGCGAAGGGCGTGCGTTGGAGATGGATCGACGATGGCGTGCTGCAGTTCGAGCCCGGCGCGCCTGTCGACGGCGATGGCCGCAGCGTGCTGGCGTCAGCGGGCATTCATGGCGACGAGACGGCGCCGATCGAACTGCTGTCGTTTATGGTGCGCGATATCGCGCACGGACAGGTGCCGCTCGCTTGCCGCTTGCTGGTGATTCTCGGCAACGTGCAGGCAATGCGCGAATCGTGCCGTTATATCGACGACGATCTGAACCGGCTGTTCAGCGGACGTCACGCGCAATTGTCCGCGAGTCACGAGGCGCCGCGCGCGGTGGCGCTGGAGCGCATTGCGCAGCAGTTCTTCGCCGAGGCATCCGATGCGCCTGGCGCGCGATGGCACGTCGATTTGCACACGGCGATTCGCGCGTCCGTGTT
The DNA here is from genome assembly GCF_020177535.1 of Paraburkholderia sp. XV. Taxonomy (NCBI): domain Bacteria; kingdom Pseudomonadati; phylum Pseudomonadota; class Betaproteobacteria; order Burkholderiales; family Burkholderiaceae; genus Paraburkholderia; species Paraburkholderia sp. XV. Next base: position 7,029 of record NZ_JAGUUD010000117.1, read on the forward strand.
CGAACAGTTCGCGCTGCTGCCGCATACGGGTGCGCCGTTGTCGCGCGCGATGTTCGAATGGTTGCGCGATGCGCGGATCGCGGCGGTGCTGTTGCATACCACCAAAGGCAACACGTACTCGCATTTCACCGCCGAGGTTTGCGGTGCGGATGCCTGCACGCTGGAGCTAGGGAAGGTTCGCCCCTTCGGGCAGAACGATCTTGCGCGGTTTGCCGCCGCCGATGCCGCGCTGCGCCAGCTGATTGCCGGCGAGCCCGGCGACGCTTCCTTGCCGCTGCCGCGTGTCTTCACCGTCGTCGATCAGATCACCAAGCAAAGCGATGCATTCGAGTTGCTGCTCGCGAAAGATGTGGCCAATTTCACCGCATTCACACGCGATACGATTCTAGCGCGCGATGGCGATTATCGCTATGTCGTGCGCCATGACGAAGAGCGCATCGTGTTTCCGAACGCGACAGTGAAACCCGGATTGCGGGCGGGGCTGCTGGTTGTCGAGACGACGGATCAAACGCATTCGCAACTCGCGTAGCCGGAACGGGCGCGAAGCTCACGGTTTGGCGGTGTCGCGCGTATAACCGCCTCCCAGCGCCTTGGTCAACTCGATACCTTGCGCAAGCCGCTGGCCGTCGAGCAGCAAGAGCGCCATCTGTTCAGCCAGCACGGGCAAGCGTGTCTCAGTGGCGATCTGACGGCTCACGAGACCACGCTCGTAGTGCGCCTCGGCTGATTTCTGCGCGAAGCGGGTTGCGTCGACCTTTTCCATTTGAAGTGCTCGCTCGTCGTCGAGTGCCTGCAGACGGCTGCTGCTGACGGCAACGTCGCGCACGGCGTTCAGCACTGCCTGATTGTACTGTTCGATCAACATGTCGCTGGCGGCGCGCGTGCCGTGCAGATTGGCGTTCAGACGCCCGCCGTCGAAGATCGGCAGGTACAGACCCGGTATCAGGTTGATCTGCTGGCTGGCGCTGCGAAACAGCTTGTCGAGGTGAAGCGAGTCGAGACCGATCAACGCCTTGATGTCCAGACTGGGATAGAAAGCGGCCTTGGCGGCATCGATCTGGCTGAACGACGATTGCACGTACCAGCGCAGAGCCTGAAGATCGGCGCGCCGGGCGAGCAGGTCGTATTGGAGCGTGTGGGGCAGGCTTGCGTCCACTTGCGGCAACGGCACGGGTTGGATGTTCAGATCGTCAGGCCCCGCGCCGATCAGCGCCCGCATGGATTCGCGCAACGCCTTGACCTGTCCTTGCGCGGCGACGATCTGACGGTCGACGGCCAGCACCTGTGCACGCGCGCCGAGCAATGGCGTGTTCGCTTCCAGCCCACGCTGAACCTTGCTCCGATGCGCGTCGACCGCGTAGTCGAGCGTATCCCGCGTTTGTTGCAGCAGGTCGAGCATCTGATACGTGGTCTGCATGCTGTAGTAAAGCTGTGCGAGGCCCGCCGAAATATCCAGTTCGGCGGCGGCTGTTTCGGCGACCCGCGCGTTTTGCACGCCCAGCGCGGCTTCGACGGCGGACCGATGCATGCCCCACAAGTCGATATTGAGATCGGCGACCACCCCGAGCGCGCCTTCCGTGTACCAGGGACCCGTGATGCCGAGACGCGGCAGATTCAGCGCATAAGGGCCCAGAAAACCATTCGCCGATGCGCGTTGCTCGTTGATGAGCGCGAACGCAGCCATTTGCAAGCCCGTGCCCGCACGCAGCACGTCCGCCTGGGAACCCGCCTGGGTCACACGTGTGCGCACCATCGCGATAGTCGGTGAGCCCGCCAGCGCGCGCTGGATCAGCGCGTCGAGTTGCGGGTCGCCGTAGCGCTTCCACCATTGCGCGTCGGGCCAGCCGTCGTGGGCGAGATGGATGTCGTCGGCGAGCCGGATCTGGTCGGGCGCGATCTGTGCGTGCGGTGCCGTATCGTTGTGGATCAACGCGCAGCCCGACAGCAGGGCAGCGCAGCAGATCAGTACGTCGAGCCTGAAGCGAGAGAGTGAGTGTGTCATGTCAAATGCGCTTTTCCGGTTGCATAGCGGCTGTGTCGATGCTGCAAGCTTCCGTGGTCCAGTCCGGTAGTTCGACAACCTGCGCGGCCAGTTGCCGCGCCTGTGCGGCGAGGGTGGATGACGCGTCGGCGGATGGGGCGATGGGCAGCGAGCGGGGCGGGGCGGCCGTGGGCGGCTGCGCAGTCAGGCCGTCGGCGTAGTGGTCCAGGGCGTCTGCAGTCTGCTGGCGCCATGCGTCCCATGCCGTATCGACGGCCGGTGGGTGGCCTTCGGCGTCGAGCCTGTCGCGCAGGATGTCCCACTGGTCGAGCATCTTGCGGCCGCCGTCCAGAACGTCGCGCGTGCGTTGCAACAGGGCTTGCCGCGGTTCGGGTCGCAGGTTGACTTCCAGTGCGACGCGCTCGTACATGTCTTCGCAGTTCTTGACCGCGTTCCAGCACAACGCGCGCTGTTGCAGGTAGCCCAGTTGTTCGGAACCGCCGGCGCACTCGGAACGGCGAATCAGCCTGGCTGCTTCGCGCAGCGCATCGGCCAGTTTCTGACGGAGCGTATCCGCCTCGCTCTCGGGCCAGATGAACGTATAGACGATGGTCGACACAACGATGCCAATCAGGATGCCGATTGCGCGATCGCGAATCTCGCCCAGGTCGGCGGATGGACCGAAGCCGCTTTCCAGCGTGGCCATCGCGAAGGTGAACACGAACTGCGTGCCGATGTACGACGAACGTTCGGAGCCCGTTGCCACCCAGGCGCCCGCGAAGAATATCGGGGCGAGCATCAGCAGAAAGCCGTCGATGCCGTCGAGGTGCGGGATGATGAAGATGGTCGTCAGCAACGCGAGCAGCGCGCCGATCAGTGCGCCGCTACAGCGCAGCATCATTTTCTGGAACGACGCGCCCGTGCTGGGATACGCGACGATCACGCAGGTCAGCATGCTGGTATGGATGCCGTCCCACTGCGCGCCGTGATAGAACGCGTAGCAGATCAACGAGGCCAACGTCACCTTGAGCGCAAAGCGCAAATACACGGGGTTCGTCAGGGTATCGGCGACGAACAATGGATCTTTGGGAGCCTGGGGCGCGGGCTGCGCGGGATCGAAGCGCGCAAGTTCTTGCAAGGTGCGGCATGGGCCATCCAGGCCGAACGCCGCAGCGGTGGCGCGTTCGGTGCCGCCCGGTGTCCATGTGCACCGATAGGGCTCGGCACGCTCGACCGACGCCTGCAAGGCTGCCACTTCGTCCCTTAGTCTGCATATCAGCGCGCGTCCGGCATCGCCCAGCGGGAGGCTGCGCGCCGCGAGCACGTTCGTCCTCGCACGCAGGTAGCCGACGGCGGCGATGCACGCTTTCCAGTACGGCGCGCACGCGCGATAGCCGGCGTCGTCAGAACTGGCGAAGGTGTGCAGCCCTTGCAGCGCGAGCGTGTCCTTTTCGATGCGGGTGACAGGCGATGCCGCGGGCGCATCGATGTGCGCCGCCGCGCCGCGCATCTGTTCGAGACGCGCCGATACCTCGGAGAGCTGACGATGCAATTCGCGCTGCAACAGGGCGACCGGACGGGACGGGAACAGAAACCCGCACACGATCACCATGAGCAAAACGGGATACATGCCGGCGACGACCGCCCACATCAACGCGCGTACCCCGATCTCGGGAAAATCCAGCGAATCGGGAATGGTTTGACCGTAAACAGCCACGAGCGCAACCGCGAAAAACATCAGCCCGAGCTTGTTGACCCGCATCAGATACATGCTGCCGAACAGAATCAGGCCGGCTGCCGCGATGCGGATCAACGGATAACCGTAAGCGTATTTGAGCACCAGAAACAGGCAGCCGACGTCGAGCACGGTCGCGACGACGAATACGACCGCGACGACCTTCGTGAAAAAGGCGTTCTGCTGCACGCCGTAAAACAGCACGATCAGCGACACCGCGATCAACGGCACGCGCAGTGTCATCGACACGAAAACGACGAGCAGACAGAGCGAGCCCAATTGAGTGGCCTGAGCAGCGCGCCCCGGACGCGTCTCGGTCAGTTCCTCGCGGAGAAAGCTCGCCAGAGCGCGCAGCGGCTCCGGCATGTAGTCGGCCAGGCTCATCGCGACCTCAGGAGCGGGGTTGGTCGGCGGCTTGCGGATGCAGCTGCGCGACGGCCGACGCGCCGATCCTGAACAGGTCCGCATCGGGCTGGTCGACCCGGATCTTTACGGGAAAGCGCTGCGCAACCCGCACCCAGTTGATGCTGCGCTGTACGCGCGGCAGCCCGCCGAGCACGAGGCCGCCGTCGTCGGGCAACACGCCGTAGCCGATCGAATCAACCGTGCCCTTGAAGCGCTTGCCTGTATCGCTCATCAGATAAACGGTCGCGGGCGTGCCGGGGCGAATGTTCTTCAGGTCGGTCTCGCGGAAGTTGGCGACGATGTACCAGTTCCGTGTATCGATCAGCGTAAAGATTGGCTTGAGCGCCGAAGCGAACTGGCCGACCGAGGTTTTCAGCGACACGACGCGGCCGTCGAACGGCGCGCGCACTGTCGTCATGTCGAGGCGGAACTGCATCAGCGCGATATCGGCGAGGACCACGTCGCGTTGCGCGACCAGCGCGTCGACGCCCGTGACGGCTGCCGTGGCCTGCTGGGCCTGGAGCCGCGCGGCGACCAGGTCGGCCTCGGCCGCGCGTTGCGCGGTGCGGACGCGGTCGACGTCTTCTGCGGACACATAGCCCGGCGCCAGCAGCGGCTGCGTGCGCCGCAGCGTTTGCGCCGTTTGCGCCGCCGTTACGCGGGCACGCTCGACGAGCGCATGCACGGAATCGGCGCCGTACTGCTGCGCCGTGACGACACGCTGCGTGAGGGCGATCTGTTTGTCGAGTGCAACCAGCGTGGCCCTGGCACGCGCCAGCTCATCCTCGAACGGACGCGGATCGACGCGGAACAGCAGGTCGCCCTTGTTGACCCGCTGATTGTCCTTGACGGCCATTTCGACGATGCGTCCGCTCACGTCGGGCACGACGTCGATCGTGTCGGCCTGGGCATAGGCGTCGTCGGTGCCGGGCGACGTATCCACGCGCCAGATGACATAGGCGAGCAGGGCCAGTGTGACGACGGCCAGCAGCAGCGCGGGCCACTTTCTGCTTTTCAAGGTGTTGGGGCGAACGGCCATCGGAAGGCTCTGATTGTCGAGATTGCAGCGTTAAAAGAAGACCAGCCAGACCAGCAGCGAAAAGAGCAGCATCAACGTGGGCTGCACCATGGCGGGCGGTCCGAATGCGCGCTCCTGTCCGAACCGGATCAGCAGGCCGCGCGCGATCAGCGCGAGTACGAGTCCGGCAATGGCGCAGAACAGCCAGTCCGGAAAGAACGAGCCAAGCACGGAAATGGATCGCGGCATCGTGCAGCCTGAGGCGGCCATGCTGAGCATGATCAACAGGATCGGTCTAATCACAGGCATAGCCTTCGAAGAATGATGTCGACGCCGGCAGGCGTCGCGAATCGGGGGCTGGTGCGCCGTCAGCCGCGAGGCACGCGGGAACTGTGTGCCTCGCGAGACGGAATGGCGCGTCAGTCGGACTTTTTGGTCAACGCCTGGGCGCGTGCGTTGTTGCGCGCGATCTCTGCATCGACGCCGGCGCGGATGCCATCCACCGTGAAGCTGGCGGGCGTCTGCGCGGGCGGATACGCGACGAAGGAGTCGAGGAACTTCGCCGTCTCCGCAATCGCGCCATACAGGACGTAGACGTTCTTGGTCGTCCAGTCGTAGTACTGGTCGGAGACGACGTCAGCGCGCTCGTACGGGTCCATGCGCAGATTGAAGATCTTCGGCACGCGCAGGCAGGTCAACGGGTTGTTCCATACCGCGAAGCCGCCGGGCGCGCGCTGTTCGCAATAGACGAACTTCCAGTCGTTGTAACGCATGTCGACCAGAACGCCGTCGTCGTCGAAGTAATAGAACTCCTTGCGCTCGCCTTTGGCCTGCTTGCCTTCGAGGTACGGCAACTGGTTGTAGCCGTCCAGATGGTTCTTGAAGCTTCGCCCGCCGATGCTCGCACCCTTGAGCAGGCGCTCCTTGATGTCCGTGTCGCCCGCGGCGGCAAGCAGCGTGGGGAACCAGTCCATGCCGGAAACGAGTTCATTGGAGATCTGTCCCGGCTTGATGTGCCCGGGCCAGCGCACCAGCGCGGGCACGCGGAACGCGCCTTCGTAGTTAGAGTCTTTCTCGTTGCGGAACGGCGTCGTCGCGGCGTCCGGCCATGTGAACTGGTTCGGGCCGTTGTCCGTCGTATAGACGACGATCGTGTTGTCGGCGATGCCCATTTCGTCGAGTGACTTGAGCAGCTTGCCGACGTCCTGGTCGTGCTCCCACATGCCGTCCGCGTACATGTTGCCGGGCATCCCGCCCTTGTCCTTGTACTCCGGGCGCACGTGGGTGAACACGTGCATGCGCGTCGTGTTCATCCAGACGAAGAACGGTTTGTCCGACCGGGCCTGCTCCTTCATGAAGTCGATGGCGCGGCCCGTCGTCTCGTCGTCGATGGTTTCCATGCGTTTGGACGTGAGCGGGCCCGTGTCCGTGCAGACCTGCCTGCCGACCTTGCCGAAGCGCGCGTCGACAGTGGGATCGTCATGGTCCGAGGCCTTGCAGTCCAGCACGCCGCGCGGCATGAAATACTTCGCATAGGCCTTGCCTTGTGGCGTATCGGCTTTGGGCCAGTATGGACGCTCCGGCTCTTCTTCCGCATTCAGATGATAGAGGTTGCCGTAGAACACATCGAAGCCGTGGACGGTCGGCAGATACTCGTTGCGATCACCCAGGTGATTCTTGCCGAACTGGCCCGTCGCATAGCCGAGCGGCTTGAGCGCCTGGGCGATCGTGACATCCGAGGCCTGCAGCCCCTGTGTTGCGCCGGGAATGCCGACCTTGCTCAAGCCCGTGCGCAGCGGCGACTGGCCCGTGATGAAGGACGAGCGGCCAGCCGTCGAACTGTTCTCCGCGTAGTAGTCGGTGAACATCATCCCTTCGTGAGCGAGGCGGTCGATGTTCGGTGTCTGATAACCGACGACACCCTGGCCGTACGCGCTGATGTTGGTCTGACCGATGTCGTCGCCGAAGATGACGAGAATATTCGGCGGGCGGGTCGTGTCCGCTGCATGCGCGACGGGGCTCAACGCCAGCCATCCGGATACCGCTGCGGACAGCGCCGTGACGGCCTTGCGTTTGAGCATGTGTCTGAGAGGCCTGGTCTTTTTTTTCATTGGTTGCTCTTGTTGGCTATGGGTGCAGCACTTGAATCTCCTGCGAAGACGAGTTGGCAGGAGGCGACGCAGACGAATTTCCATCCGCTTTCTGTTTGAACGCGTGGATGACGGGCGGGTCCCGCTATCCGGCGCGGAGGCCCCGGGCGATCTGCCGCAGCCTTGGGCCCGCATGCGCGTGAAACTGCCTGATCCCCGGGCATAGATAGTTGAGTCCGGGCTCGCCGTCCGGCGCGCGTACGAGCCGGTTCTTCGGACATTCGCCCCAGCACAGGTTCAGGTGCGGACATTGCAGGCAGTACTTCGGAAGGGTGTCCTTCTTGCCGAAGCCGAAGGCTTTCTGGCGCTCGGAAAACGCAACGTGATGAAGCGGGTGGCTGAAGATGTCGCCGAGTTCGTATTCGGGGTAGACGTAGTGATCGCAGGAGTAGACCCGGCCATCGTGCTCCATGGCGAGCCCCTTGCCGCAGAAAGGCGCGGTGATGCAAAGCTGCGAGGGCAGGCCCATGGTCTGCGCGACGGCCGTTTCGAAAAGGTTGACCAGCACCCTGCCGAGATCCTCGCGATACCACTCGTCGAACGTACGGCTCAGGAAATAACCCCAGTCGTCGGGGTCGACGGACCAGTCGGTGACGACGGAATCCGCCGCGCCCGGTTTCGCCCTTTCGGTGCCGACCACAGGAATCGATGCCTCGTCCCAGAATTGCGGCGCGACCTGCTTGAATGTCCTGGCCTCGACGCACGGATTGAACTGCAGGTAAGTCGCGCCGACTTCTCGCGTGAGGAAGCGATAGACGTCGGTCGGTCTGCGCGCATTGAGCCGGTTGATCACGGCGAGCGCGTTGAAGGCGACTCCGTGACGGTGGATGCATTCGAGTCCCCGCATGACCCTGTCGAACGTGGGCTTGCCCGAGCGCGACACGCGGTAGGCGTCGTGCAGTTCGCGCGGCCCGTCGATGGACAGACCGACGAGAAAATCGTGCTGCTTGAGAAACGCGCACCACGCGTCGTCGAGCGCGGTGCCGTTGGTTTGCAGGTTGTTTTCAATGCGCTGGGCTGCGCTCTTGTACTTCTCCTGCAGAAAGACGACCTTGCGAAAGAATTCGAGCCCCATGAGCGTCGGCTCGCCGCCTTGCCACGAAAAGACGATCTGCTCGCCGTCCTGCGCTTCGATGTATTGACGGATGAACGTTTCCAGCGTCCGGTCGTTCATGAAATTACCGCGGCGCTGGTCGAGCAGCTGTTCCTTGTGCAGATAGAAGCAATACGTGCAATCGAGATTGCACGCCGACCCGGTTGGCTTGGCCATGACGTGAAAACGCCGCTTGAAGCGCGGGCCCGATGGCGGCGCGTCGACGTCGCCCAAGCTGGTCGCTAGTGGTGTCAGCGGAATGGCCGTGCTGTGTTTCATTGCAGTCGATGCTCGAAGATTCGCGGTGTCTGCTCGGAGGCTTGAATTGCGTGAATTACGTGGAGTGCCGACACGATTTTCGTAAAAATATAATGTCGGAATCCTTATTGAAAATATCATACGCAATACGAAGTAACTTACGTATTAGACTAAAGGCGTATTGCGCCATCCTGCGTCGCCGGGTAGGCTGATGCGCCACAAGCAAGTCCCACATCCGGTTATCTGAATCCGTCGACAGATTCGCATCAAAACCCCAAGCTGTTTCCTGTGTGCCGGCGAATTTCCTAAGGAGGATTGCGTCGTTGCGACAGGATTTTTCTGATTTGAACCGATCTCGATCAGCGCACCACGCAATGCAAAACCGGTGCACTCGACGGGCCGCCGGGGAAGACCCTGTAAAATCCCGCGCTCGCGTTGCCTTGTGCGTCGCACCAAACCGGACGACGGCGTTTGAACCGTATTTTTGGCGTGCCCATGATCGCGGCACGCCCGAGGCGGGGCATTCCGCCCACCAGCACTTCTTGAGGAAAGCTTTGATGAAAATGAGTTGGCAAAAGATGGCCGCGCTCGCCGCAGTGGCGGGCACCCTGATGGCAGCGACGGCAACGGCCGCAACCGCGGCGGAGATCAAGGAAATCCGCTTCGGCGTCGAGGCGTCGTATGCGCCGTTCGAATCGAAGTCGCCCGCCGGCGAGTTGCAGGGCTTCGACATCGACATCGGCAACGCCGTCTGCGCGAAGCTCAAGGCGAAGTGCGTATGGGTCGAGAATGCGTTCGACGGTCTGATTCCCGCGCTCCAGGCCCGCAAGTTCAACGCGATCAACTCGGACATGTCGATCACCGACCAGCGCCGCGCCGTCATCGACTTCACCGATCCCATCTACGTGATTCCCAACCAGATGATCGCGAAGAAGGGCAGCGGCCTGCAGCCGACAGCGGCATCGCTGAAGGGCAAGCACGTCGGCGTGCTGCAGGGCACGATCCAGGAAACCTACGCGAAGGCGAAGTGGGCGCCCGCAGGCGTCGACGTGATTCCGTATCAGACCCAGGACCAGGTCTATGCCGACCTCGTCGCCGGACGTCTCGACGCGTCGTTCCAGGACGCGGAAGCGGCCTCGAAGGGCTTCCTCAAGAAGCCGCAAGGAGCAGGATTCGAATTTGCGGGCCCGGCCGTGTCGGATGAAAAGCTGCTCGGTTCGGGCGTGGGCTTCGGTCTGCGCAAGGGCGACGCACAGCTGAAGGACGCCGTCAACCAGGCACTCAAGGAACTGAAAGCCGACGGCACGATCGACAAGCTCGCAGCGAAGTATTTCGACGTCAAGGTCACATTGAAGTAATGCGCTTCGTGCGGCGCGGATTGTCGCGCCGGCGTCGAACGTCGGAACGGCCGCTTCATGCGGCCGTTTTTTTGCCCTTGTTTTTCCAGTCTTTTTTCGCTTCTTCATGCTCCTGCACATGGCGGCGTGCGCTAAAATCTGCCCACGGGGAAAGACGGCCCGACATGCCGGGGGCAGCGAGGCACGCCGGATCAAGCCGCCAGTACGAAACTCAACAGACGAGAGCACGAAGCACGATGCTTCGCCGCAACTACTTGCATGGGACCAGCGCAAGCAACGAAGCGCGAACGCTGGCCGGACAGGGGACCGGAATGACCACCACCGCAGTCGCTGAGGAACGCCAGGCAGAAGACGTTCCGGGCTTTGCGCAGGCCGTGCGCGCAAACGTTTCGTTTGCCCGTCAGCCCATCCTGAACCGCGACAACATGTTGTGCGCGTTCGAACTCAAGCTATATGAGGCGCCCGCCGCTGGGTCCGGCGATCAGGAAGCGGGTGGCGAACAGCCAGAAGCGCAAACCCGCCGCGCCGAATCCATCATCCACGCGATCCTGCAGCCCGACGTGCGCGCGGCGCTCGCCAATCATCCCGGCTATCTGCCCGTCACGCGCGAGCTGTTGTTCGACGACGCGATCCGCAGCCTGCCCGCCGAGCGCTTCATGTTGGAACTGCCGCCCGACATCGTCGCGGACGATCAACTGATCTCCCGCATCGTCGAGCTGCATGGCCGCCGCTATCGCTTCGTGATCGACAACGTCGCACAGGCCAACGACACCTTCGCGCGTCTGCTGCCGTATGCCGACGCCGTGAAGATCGACATGCATCGCATCCCGCAAGCCATGCTTCCCAAGTTCGCGAGCGTGCTGAAATCGGCGGGCAAGCTGTTGATCGCGCAGGGCGTCGAATCGCAGGAAGTGTACGGGCAGGCGCTCGATCTCGGCTTCGACCGCTTTCAGGGCTATTACTTCGCGCATCCGCAGGGCGCGGCCGCGCGCAAGGTCAGCGCGCCGCGCCACGCGCTGTTGAATCTGCTGCAACTGCTCGGCGGCGAGCCGACCGTCGCGCAGCTCGAAGCCGAGCTGAAACTGAACCCGGTGCTGGTGATGCATCTGATGCGTCTTGCCAATTCGAGCGGCCTCGCGATGGGCCGCAAGGTCACGACCTTGCGCGAAGCGATCAATGCGACGGGCACGAACCGCATCGCGCGCTGGACCCAACTGCTGCTGTACGCGGACGGCCGCAAGGTCGCGCTCGAAGACGATCCGCTGCTGCAACTCGCCGCAACGCGCGCGCGCTTCATGGAACTGGCCGTCCAGCGTCTGCCCGAAGCGGGGCGCGACGAAACCGACGCGGCCTTTCTCACGGGCGTGTTCTCGTTCGTCGACTCGGTGTTCGGCGGTTCGCTCGAACACACGCTCAATGTGCTGGTGCTGTCCAAGCCGATCCGCGACGCGATCCTGTTGCGCGAAGGCGTGCTGGGCACGTTGCTGACGGTGGTCGAGGCGCTCGAACGAGGCGCGTGGGCCGACGTCGAAAGCGCGTGCGAGCGGCTCGACGGTTTGCAAGCGCTCGATGTCGCGCAAATGGGCCTCGTCTCGGCCGCATGGGCGGGCGTCGCCGACCGCAGCGCCGAGGCGACGGGGCTGGAGCGGCTGGAGGACTGATACGGGAGAACGCGCGGCTCGAACGCACGAGCCGCGCAGGTCGATGGAAGCGGGCGCGTCTTTCGTTAGAGCGTTTCGACTTCGCTCACGGGCGCATGCGCGAAGAACCGGCCCAACTCGCGAGCCAGTTCGTTGAGCGCGGCCATTTCCCGCTGCGAGATGCGGCGCCGCACGTCATGATGCGCCCAGTCGCCATAGAGCAGGGCGACCGTCGACTTGTTTTCCAGCACCACGGGCAGCAGCACGAACGAATGCACGCCTTCGAAGGCGCGGCGATACCAGTCGGGCAGGCGCGCATACATCTTCGGATCGCGCGCATTCTCGATGAAGATGCCAACCGAATTCGCGATCGCGAGATGGAACACGTCGGGTGCGAATGCGGTTGCGAAGCTGAGCTTCGGCAGCGCGGCTTCGATCTTCGCGCCGAAGCCCATCGTCGCCTTGAAGATGCCGCTGCCATGGCGCACGAATACGACGGTGCGCTCGAACTGCAAACCCGCGAGCACTGTTTCCGACGCCATCGCCAGCGCTGGTGCGAGTCCGCTGTCGCTCGGCAGCGCCTGCAGTTCGCCGACGCCCGCGCGGATGCACGACTCCGGATCGAGCGCTTCGCGCGCGATCGCATCGGCATTCGCGCGCAGTTCGAAGATCTCGCGCATCACGCCGTCGCGGGTCTCTTCTTCGGCGAGCGTCAGGCTCATGTCGACGAGCACTTCGGGCTCTGTGTTGAGCGTGCGGCCGTAGCGCTGCGCCAGCTCGGCGATGCGCACGTCGCGCTGCGCCTGAGGCAGATGCGGCTGCGTGAGCACGTTCGCGACTTCCGTCGAGTAGTTCGTGATCGCGCGCAGCCACTGCACCTGACGCGGCTCGTCGTCCTGCAGCGGGTCGAACTCGGTCATGCCGACGCGGATCATCTCCGGCAAGCGCCAGCGCGACGCCGCTTCGAGGCCGATTTCATGGAACGTCACGCCGAGCACGGTTTCGCAGGCTTCGTTCTCGCCCATGCCCGTATCGATCTGGCGGCGAATATGGTCCCACTCGGCATCCAGATAGAACACCACGAGCAGCTTGCCGATCTGGCGCATCAGCGTGCAGACCACAGCCTCTTCGCCGTCGCGCAGATCGCCGCGCTCGGTGAGCTTGCGGGCCACGCAGCCCGACAGCATGGTGCGGTTGAGTTCGAGCTTCGCGTCGATGCGGCGCGGCGCACTGTGATGAAAGTGATCGACGATCTTCAGTCCGACCACGAGATGCCCGACGGCATCCATGCCGAGCACCATCAGTGCCCGCGAAACCGTCGTGATGTTGCCGCCGAACGCCATGTACATCGCCGAATTCGCGAGACGCAGCACCTTCTGTGTCAGCGCGAAGTCGGAGAGCACGATCTGCACGAGGGCGCTGAAATCGAGGTCGTCGTTATTCATCGCGGCCATCGTCGAGCGGAGCGACTGCTGCAGCATCGGGAAGTCGCCGCGCTCGTTCATGCGAGCCCAGAGCCGGTCAAGCAGCGCAGCCTTTAGCATGAGAGTCCCGCAAGAGCCATACAAGTTCCAGTGAGCGGCAAGTCGTGACGAGAACTGTGCCTGGTATCAACACGCGTCATGTCTGTCACGCTTCACCATGCACGTGAAGCGCGCGCGATGCGAAGCGCTGTGCGAGTTCTTCCGATGGGAGCGCCTTGCAGACGAGCCAGCCCTGAATGTGACCGCAGCCCATCTCGGTGAGCAGTTCACGCTGCGCTTCCGTTTCGACGCCTTCGGCGACGAGTTCGAGATCGAGCGTTTGCGCGAGGCCCACCACGGCGCTGACGATCGCCTGATCGTTGCGCGAGGTTAGCAGATTCTCCACGAAACTCCGGTCGATTTTCAGTTTCGCGAGCGGGAAGCGTTGCAGATAGGCGAGGCTCGAATAGCCCGTGCCGAAGTCGTCGACCGCGAAGCGGATGCCGAGGCCCGTGAGTTCTTCGAGCAACGCGGTTGCGTGCTGCGGGTCGTGCATCAGCAGGCTTTCCGTGATCTCGAACACGAGCCGGTGCGGATCGATGCCCGTGAGCGCGATCGCTTCGCGCACGCTTTCCTTGAAGCGCGGATCGCGGAACTGCTGCGGCGAGACGTTGACCGCGACGTATTGCAGCCGGATGCCCTGTATGTCCCAGCGGATCAACTGCATGCACGCGGCCTTCAGCACCCAGTTGCCCAGGTAGTTGATGAGGCCGACGGATTCGGCGAGCGGGATGAACATCGACGGCGGCACGAGCCCGTGGACGGGATGCTGCCAGCGAATCAACGCCTCGACGCCGACCACGCCGTGCGACTGACTGCTCGTGATGGGCTGGAAATGCAGCGAGAACTCGCCGTTGCGCACGCCGTCGTACAGGTCCGATTCGAGCTTCAGGCGCTCGGCGTCGGCGGGGCTGTCGTCGGGCACGTAGAACGCGAGCGTGTTGCCGCCCGCGGCTTTCGCGCGCGCCAGCGCATGATCGGCCCAGCGCAATAGCTGGCTGTCGCGCGGTGCGGGTTCGGAGGATTCGCCCGCGTGCTGCGTGTCGGGATACAGCGCGATGCCGACGCTCGCCGACAGGTGCACCGGCTGGCGGTTGAACGTGTACGGTTGCTGGATCGCCGTCAACAGACGTCGCGCGAGTGCTTCGGCGGCGATCGCGGTGTCGGCGCGCGCGTGCGCGGGCGGCAGCAGGATCGCGAACTCGTCGCTGGAAATGCGCGCGATCACTTCGCCTTGCGTCGTCATGTTGGACAGGCGGCGCGCGGTGTCGCGCAGCATTTCGTCGCCGGCGTCGTAGCCGAGCGCGCGGTTCACGCGCTGGTAGTCGTCGAGATCGAGCAGCAGCAGGGCGGCCGACTTGCCCGTCGCGTCCGCCTTCTGCTGCGCGTGACGCATTTCCTCGACGAGCGCGGGCACGTTCGCGAGGCCCGTCAGGTTGTCGTGATGCAGTTGATGCTTGAGGCTCGCTTCCGTCGCGCGCCAGCTCGACACGTCGAAGCCCGCGATCGCATACCCTTCGATGCCGTCGTGACAGTTGCGCGCAATGCGCAACTCGACGGGCACGGGATAGGTCAGCGACTTGATCAGATCCAGCGTGATTTTCTCGACGGCGCCGCTTTCGTTGGCGCGTCGCAGCGCGGCGTCGAGGCGGGCCACGTCGCCGGGCGCGACGAGTTCGTGCAGCGTGACGGTTTGCAGATATTCGCGGTGATAGCCGATGAAGCGCAGGCTCGCCTCGGAAACATAGAGAAAGGTGAGATTGCGCGCCACGTGCGCGAGGAAGTCGACGGCGTGCGCGGCCTGTTCGAGCCCGTGCGAAGCATCTGGCAAGCCAGCCGCGCCCGGTGCGCCCGATGCGACCGTCGTGCGCGCGGGCTGACGGGCCGCGCGGAATCGCTCGATTGCCGTGCGCAGCAAGCCCCGGCGGGCTGGGGTGATCCTGGTCGCTTCCATGTGTGTCGCTGACTACCCGGTTCGTCTTGAGGCTGGACGTTCTGGCGATGCCCGTCGGCAGACCGATCGGGGCAGGCGCGAGGCCGTCCATCAGAACGGGATAACGACGTTTGCGGCAGAATCTTTAGCTTTCAGACACAAAAAGCGCCATAACAAATGGTAAGGATTCGCGGGTGCCCTGGACGCCTGTGCATCGCCGATGGATTCCGCTAAAGTGGCGGCGAACGCGCTCCGTTATTCCCCTTACGGGGCGCGAGGTGGCAACCCCGCAAGCAAGCCGTTTTCCGAATCCAAGCAGCCGTTAAACATGCCTGATCCGTTTCAAAACGACGAAGCCGGCCGACCCCAAACGTTTGCGCAAGCAGGCGAAGAGGACGAGGCGATCTCATCGGCGCAGTTCGTCTATGTCGGGCGTCAGCCGATTCTCGACCGCGACGGCGCGCTGCACGCTTACGAACTGCTGTTTCGCGGCAGCGCGCAAAATTACGCGCAGGTCTCCGACGACGCGCAGGCCACCGCGCAGGTGGTGGTGCGCACGATCGGCAGCATCGGCGTGCCTTCCGTGCTCGGCACGCACCGCGGCTATGTGAACATCGGCCGCGATCTGCTGTTCGACGACATCGTGCATCTGATGGAGCCTGAGCGCTTCGTGCTTGAAATTCTCGAGACGGTGCAGTTCGACGAGCGGCTCATCGCGCGCATCGCCGATCTGCGCCGCGCGGGCTTTCGGGTCGCGCTCGACGACGTATGCGAACTGTCGCCGAACCTGCTCGCTGCGCTGCCGTACGCGGATATCGTCAAGGTGGATTTCCTGCAGACGGACCGCGCGCAACTGCCGGGCCTCGCGAAAACGCTTGCCGGTCACGGCAAGACGTTGATTGCGGAAAAGGTCGAGACGCGCGAAGACTTCGCGCTTGCCCGCGATCTCGGCTTCGATCTCTTCCAGGGTTATTTCTTCGCGCGGCCGCAGGTGCTGTCGACGCGCCGCACGCGCTCGTCGCGTACCTCGCTGCTGCGGCTGCTCGCGCTGCTCGCGCGTGACGCGGGCATCGTCGAACTCGAAGACGAACTCAAGCGCAATCCGAATGTCGTGATGCAACTGTTGCGGCTCGTCAATTCGAGCGCGTTCGGGCTCGGGCGCAATATCGCGTCGCTGCGCGAGGCGATCATCGCGACGGGCACGCGGCAGATCGCGCGCTGGGCGCAACTGCTGCTGTACGCGGGCGGCGGCGATCTGCCGTGGCGCTCCGATCCCCTCGTGCAACTGGCGGGGACGCGGGCGCGCTTCATGGAGCTGGCGGCGCGCTGGATTCGCCCGAACGACGAGGCGTTTGCGGACGCTGCGTTCCTGACGGGCGTGTTTTCGCTGGTGCATGTACTGGTCGATTCGACGCCGGACGCCACACTCGATCCGCTCGATCTGTCGCCGCTGATTCGCGATGCGATCGTCGAGCGGGCGGGGCAGATGGGTGCGCTGCTGAGCATCGCGGAAGCGGCGGGCGAGGCGCAGGATGCGGCGGCCGTGGCGAGCGCCCAGTCGCTGGAGGAATTCGGCGCGCTCACGCCGATCGTGCTGGCCGAGTTGAATCTGTCGGCGGCTGCCTGGTTTGGCGCGCATCTGGGCGACTGATTGCCATTGATGGGCGGCTGACTTGCGCGTTGCGTCGATCCGGCTGGTCCGGCTGACGACGCGTAATGGTCAAACGTGGTCCAATATGAGGCGCAAGTTGAGCCTCGACGCTTCATGTTGCAGGGCATAGCGTCGCGAGGCGTTGCACGGGCATCGTGCGCTTACGATTCGAGGATTCGACATGAAGCTGAAGATTGTGCCGTTCGCGCTGGCGGCTGCGCTGTGCGCGAGTATGTCGCTGTATGCGTTGACGGCGTCCGCAACGCTCAAGCCGGGCGACAGCGCGCCGGACTTTACCACGCAGGCGTCGCTGGGCGGCAAGACGTACACGTATGCGCTGGCCGACGCGTTGAAGAAGGGTCCTGTGGTGCTGTACTTCTATCCGGCTGCTTTCACGAAGGGCTGCACGATCGAGGCGCACGAATTCGCGGAAGCGGTGGATGAGTACAAGAAGTACGGCGCGACTGTGATTGGTGTGTCGCACGACAACATCGACACGCTGACGAAGTTCTCGGTCAGCGAATGCCGCAGCAAATTCCCCGTTGCGGCCGATCCCGACTCGAAGGTGATCAACGCGTATGACGCGGGGCTGCCGATGCACGCGTCGATGGCGAACCGCGTGTCGTATGTGATTGCACCGGACGGCAAGATCATTTACGAGTACACGAGCCTTTCGCCCGACAAGCATGTCGAGAACACGATGCAGGCGCTCAAGGAGTGGGCTGCGACGCATAAGCAGCCTTGAGCGGGCGTAGTTCGCTGTTTGCCTTTTACGCTGCGCGGCATCTGATTACTGTTTTGGTTGTTTGTGTTATTGGTATCGCTTTGCCATTGCTGGATACGTTGTCATGCCGATTGTCGTTGCGCTGTTTGCTCTGATTGCGTTGATTTATGGCTGTGTGCAGGCGTTTCATGCGCTCTCTGCACAGTTTGGGCTTGGCGTGGCCGTGGGTGTCGCGATCCTCTTTGCTGCGCTCGTGCTTGCGGCGCTGGCATGGTGGTGGCGTCGGCATAAGGAAGTGTCGGCGAATATTCGCGATGGCGACTGGACTCACGAACTCAAGGGCGAATGGGGTGGGGTTCGCCTCGCGGCGGGGAAGCGGTTGTGCGATTTGCAGGTCGCCGGTGTGCGGGGGGCGTATATTTTTGCCGATCTTCGGGAGGCACAGCCGGTGCGGGAAGGGGAGCGCTGGCAAGTCAGGCTGGATGTCAAGGATGCGGCGCATCCCGAGTGGCGCTTACCGGTGAGGTCCGAGCGCGAGGCTCGGCAGTGGGTCAGGATTTTTGATCTGGCGATGGCGCAGAAGCTTTAAGGGTTTTTTGTTTGTCTGCGACGCTGGGTGGGTGGGGGTTTTTGCTGGTAGCGGCGGTGGGTTGGACTTTGGTTTCGCTGGCATCCGCGGATTGTTGGCTCGCTTCACGCGTTGTGTCCCTGTGCGCTTGCCTTTTCGCTGGCATCCGCGATACGTTATCTAGCTTCAAGCGTCGCCCCTGTGCGGGGCGGCACCTACTTTTCTTTGC
>NZ_JAGUUD010000118.1:0-24777 GCF_020177535.1 Paraburkholderia sp. XV
TTGCGGCGGCAAAGAAAAGTAGGTGCCGCCCCGCACAGGGGCAACGCGTGAAGCGAGCTAACAATTCGCGGATGCCATCGAAAACATAAATCGGCGGATGCCAGCGCAAAGCGCAAAGCGAAAAGCGCAAAACCCAAAACCCAAAACCCAAATCCCAAATCCCAAATCCCAGCGTCGCAGACAAAAACCAAACCCCAAAATTCACCTGGCGGTATAACCGCCATCAACCGGCAAAGCCACCCCACTAATCATAGAAGCCGCTTCGCTAAGCAAAAACAAAATCGGCTCAGCAACTTCCCGCGGTTCAGCGAACCGCTTAAGCGGAATAGCCTGGAGCGCGGGATCGCGCTTGGAAGGCTCGCTCCATGCGTTCACCGCCATCGGCGTCAAAGTGACCGTCGGATTAACGCTATTCACGCGAATCCCATACCCTCCAAGCTCGACACACAAAACCCGCGTAATCGCATCCATCGCAGCTTTAGAAGCGCAATAACTCAAATGATCCTCAAGCCCAACCAGCGCCGCCTGGCTAGAAACATTCACGATACTGCCCGCGCGCTTCGCATCGATCATCGCCCGCGCAACATGCCTCGAAACCAAAGCCGCGCCGCGAGCATTAACGTTCATCACCGAATCAAAACTGGCGCCCGTAGTATCAATAGCGCGTTCAAGCATCGCCGTGCCCGCACAATTCACCAGCCCATCGAACACATCCAGCGACGCTAGCGCCTCATCAATCGCAGCCTCATCTCCAACGTCGAGCACAAGAGGCTCGCACCCCGTCTCCTCCGCAAGACGAGCCAGCTCGCCAACGTTGCGCGCCGCCGCAACAACCTGCGCGCCACTCGCGCACAACATCTCAACAGTCACGCGGCCAATGCCGCTCGATGCGCCCGTCACGAGTATCGAGCGCCCGGAAAAATCGAAGGTCGTCTTCATTTCGCTTGCAGCCGATGCATGACCGGCTTCAACGCCGGATACAGGTCCGTATAAATGCCAAAGCGCTCCGCGTACACCGCCTGCCGCGCAGGCTCCGGCTTCGCGCGCTCGATCAGCTTCACCCAGCCGCCGCGCGCCGTTTCCTGCGAAATCAGCTTCGTGCCGTACGCGGCAAGCAGCGCCGCGCCCATCGCCGCTTCCACGTCCTGCTCGATCGTGTAGACGGGAAAGCCCGTGATGTCCGCAATGATCGACATCCACAGGTCCGAATGCGCCGCGCCGCCGACGACGATCAGCTTGTCGTCGAGTGACTTCGCGCCCTTGCGCCCCGCGACGATGTTGTGCTGCAACGCGTACGCAACGCCTTCGAGCACCGCGCGATACAGATGCGCCCGCGTGTGATACAGGTTCAACCCGACAAACGCACCGCTCGCCTTCGCGTCCCACACCGGACTGCGCTCGCCCATCAGATACGGCAGGAACATCACGCCATCCGAACCCGCCGGTAACTGCGCGGCGTCCTCTTCGAGCAGTTGATGCGCGTCGCCATTCGGCAAGGCTTTTGCCGCTTCGATTTCCGCATGGCAGAACTGCTCGCGATACCACGTCACCGACGCGCCCGCCGTGATCGCGCCGCCGAACACATAGATATCCTGCAAGCCGTTGAACACGTGCGGCATGCTGATCAGGCCATGATGCGCGTCGACACTCTGGTTGATATAGCCCCAGCACATGCTCGTGCCGATCATCGCGACATGCTGGCCGGCGCGCGTCACGCCTGCCGCATACGTGGCCATCGCCGCATCGACGCCGCCCGCGACGATCGACGTGCCCGCTTCGAGTCCAAGCTGCTCCGTCCATTGCGACAGCAAACCGCCCACTACATCCGACGATTCCACCAGATGCTCCGGCATCATCGTCGCGGGAATGCCGAGCATGTCGAGCGCCTCGTCGGACCAGTCGCGCTTCGCGATGTCATACACGCCGCCGATGTTGCCCGCGGAACTGTGATCGACAGCGACTTCGCCCGTCAGCAGATAGATCACATAGGCATTCGGCGGCAGGAAGAAGCGCGTGTTCGCCCACACGTTCGGCTCGTTGTCGCGCAGCCACAGCATCTTCGTGTAGCCGTAGTAGCTGTCGACGCCATTGCCCGTGATCGCATACAGACGTTCGAGATCGACGTTCGCTCGCACCGCATCGACCTGCGCCGTCGCGCGGCGGTCCATCCAGATCAGGCACGGATACAGCGGCTTCATGTCGCTATCGACGGGAATGCCCGAGCCGCCGTACAGACTGCTCACGCACACGGCCTTGATCGCGTTCGACGCGATGCCCGCCTCATGCGCCTTCGCCACGCAGCGTGCGATACATTCGACCACGGCTTTCATCCATACGGTAGGCCATTGCTCGGCCCACAAGGGTTTCGGTGTGTCCGGGTGATAGCCACTCGAATGCTGCGCGACGATTGCGCCGCTCTGGTCGACGAGCACGGCCTTCGTGCTCTGCGTGCCGATATCGACGCCGATGACGTAATTCATAGTGTCTCCGTGTGCGCGCCTCGAACGACGCGCACTGTTCATTTTTTCGGACTATCGGGCCGGCTTCATCAACACCTTGATCGAGTCGAGCGAATTCGCGACCCTGATCGCTTCGTCCCACTCTTCGAGCGAAAAGCCATGCGTGACGATGCCTTTCGATGTGACGAGCCCGCGCGCCAATAGATCGATAGCAATCGGGTAACAGTAAGGGCCCAGATGCGCGCCGCGCACGTCGAGTTCCTTGCGGTCGCCGATGATCGACCAGTCCATTGTAGTCTCCGCGCCGAACACGGAAAACTCGACAAAACGCCCGAGCTTGCGAATCAGGTCCATGCCCTGATTCACGCCCGCCGGCACGCCCGTCGTTTCGATGTAGACGTCGCAGCCGTAGTTGTCCGTCAGCGATTTGACGATGGCCAGCGCGTCGTCGTTCTTCGGATTGATCGTCACGTCCGCGCCGTATTCGCGCGCAAGCGCCAGCCGCTCGTCGACGAGATCGATCACGACCAGCTTCTTCGGCGTCTTCAGGTGCGCAACCTGCGTCATCATCAGACCCAGCGGCCCCGCGCCCGCGATGACGACCACATCGTCGAGTTGTATGTCGCCGCGATTGACGGTGTGAATCGCACACGCGAGCGGCTCGATGATCGCGGCATCTTCGAGCGAGATGCCATCGGGAATCTTGTGGACGATGGCCGTCGGCGGAATGCGCATGTATTCGGCCATGCCGCCGTCCGCGACTTCGCGCTGAAAGCCGAAGATGTTGTGCACTTCGCACATCCAGTACTGGCCGGATTTGCAATAGCGGCATTTTCCGCACGGCACGATCTGTTCCGCGATCACGCGGTCGCCTTTCTCCACGCCAAAATGTTCGGCCGCGCCTTCGCCGATTTCTTCGACGTAGCCGAAGAATTCATGACCCGGAATCACGGGCGCTTTCACCCACGGACTCGGGCCGCCCCAGAACATTTTCGCGCCGGAATGGCACTTGCAGTCGCTTGCGCAGATGCCGCACGCGGCGATACGGATCACGAGTTCATGTGCGCGCGCCAGCGGCTTTGTCACGCGTTCGACGCGATAGTCTTCCGGCGCGTGACACACGATCGCCGTCATGCTTTTGCTGTTGTCCTGAGTGGTCATTGCCTTGCCTTGCGATAAATGGAAACAGAGGAATAAGCGATTGATTTCACTTCTTGCGTTCGCGGCTGATGTAAATCGCGAGCAGGATGATTCCGCCCTTGATCACGTTCTGCACGTACGGATTCACGCCAACCATGTTGAGGCCGTTGTTCAGCACGCCGAGCAGCAGCGCACCGATCAGCGTGCCGATAATCGAGCCGCGTCCGCCCGAGATCGATGTGCCGCCCATCACCACGGCCGCAATCGCATCGAGTTCGAAGCCGACGCCCGCATTCGGCTGGCCGCTCATCAGGCGCGATGTGAGCACGATGGCTGCGAACGACGACGTCAAACCCGCCAACGTGTAGACAATCAGTTTGACCCGCGCGACGCGCACGCCGGACAGGCGCGTCGCCTGCTCGTTGCCGCCGATCGCGTACACATAGCGGCCAAACGGCATGCGTTCTAGCAACACCCATGCGATCGCGTAGATCACCAGCATGATCAGCACGGGCGCCTGAATGCCTAGCACCTTGCCGCTGCCGAAGAAACTGACCCAGTCCGGCAGGCCGTCGATCGGATAACCGCCCGTGTAGATCAGCGCGAGGCCACGCGCGATGCCCATCGTCGCCAGCGTCACGATGATGGGCGGCATGCCCGCGAACGCGACGAAAAAGCCGTTCGCAAAGCCGAAACCGAGCCCCACCGCAATGCCGATCGCGATCGCCGCGACGCCGTTCAGGCCCGCCACCATCAGCCCCGCCGCGAGCGTGCCCGACAGCGCCATCACCGAGCCGACGGACAGATCGATGCCGCCCGTCAGGATCACGGCCGTCATGCCGACGGCAATGATCGCGTTGATCGACACCTGGCGCAGCACGTTCTCGAGATTCGCCGCGGACAGAAAACTGTCGCTGGCGAACACCATCACGATGCACACGACAAGCAAGCCGATAAACGGATAGAACAAGGTTGAGCGTTTGATGCTCGCCCAGTTCAGATGAAACGGCGCACCCGGCGTATCGGATGCGACTGTCGAGGTCTTCGGAGAAGTGTCAGGCGTGTTCATGCTGTGTTGCTCCACGAGTTGCAGCCGATGCACCAGCCGTTGCATAAGTCATCACGGCATTCGATTCGATCTGGTCGCCTTCGAGAATCGCTTCGATGCGCCCTTGCCGGAACACGGCGACGCGGTCGCACATGCCGACTATCTCCGGCAGTTCCGACGAAATCATGATGATCGAGTAGCCGCGCGCCGTGAGTTCGCGCATCAGCAGATAGATTTCCGCTTTCGCGCCGACGTCGATACCGCGCGTCGGCTCGTCGAAGATGAGGATGTTCGTGTGATGATTCAGCCAGCGCGCGATCACCACTTTCTGCTGATTGCCGCCCGACAGCGTCGCGACTTCGGTGTGCATCGTCGGCGCCTTCACGCCGACGCGCTTCATGATGTCGGCAGTAGCCTTCGCTTCGCTGCGGTGATCGATGAAGAAGCGGCCCGTGCGGTACTTGCCGAGGTTGTTGATCGAGATGTTCTGCCTGATCGAGAACGATGTGATCAGCCCCTCCGTCTTGCGGCTCTCGGGCAGAATGCCGATGCCCGACTTCAATGCATCGGCGGGATCGGACAGGTTCGCCGCCGCGCCGTTGATGCGGATGTCCTTCACATGCGCGGCATCCGCGCCGATCACCGCGAGCGCCGTCTCCGTGCGGCCCGAGCCGACCAGTCCCGCGAAGCCGAGAATCTCGCCTTCGCGTAACGTGAAGCGATTGATCGGCCCGTCCTTGTGCAACTGCAATGCGTCTACTTCGAGCACGGCTCTCGCATCGGCGGGCAATGCGGGCTTCGGCGGAAAGCTGTTTTCGATCTTGCGTCCGACCATCATCTCGACGAGCAGGCTCACATCCGTCTTTGCGACATCTGTCATGCCGACATACTGGCCGTCGCGCAACACGGTGATGCGGTCGCACACTTCGAAAATCTCTTCGAGGTGATGCGAGATGAAAATCATCGCGACGCCTTGCTGCTTCAGATCGCGCATGATGGTGAACAGATGCTCGGCTTCGGCCGGGGTGAGCGTGGCCGTCGGCTCGTCGAGAATCAGGATGCGCGCATTCAGCGACAAGGCCTTGCCGATTTCGACGAACTGCTGCTGCGCGACCGACAGTTCGCGGATCGGCACGGACAGATCGATCGCGACGCCGAGCCGCCCGAAAATCTCCGCCGCCGCGCGCCGCATCTTCGCGCGATCGAGCATGCCGAACCGGGTGCGCAACTCGCGGCCGAGAAACATGTTGTCGACGGCATTCAGATACGGGATCAGGCTGAACTCCTGAAACACGATGCCGACGCCCGCCGCGACGGCATCGTGATAACTCGTGAAGTGCCGTTCCTGTCCGTCGATCACGATCGTGCCGTCGTCGGGTTGATAAATGCCGCTCAGAATTTTCATCAACGTCGACTTGCCTGCGCCGTTTTCGCCGAGCAACGCGTGAATCTCGCCGCGTGCAATGTCGAGATGAATGCCTTGCAGCGCCTTCACGCCCGGAAAGCTCTTCGTGATGTTGTCGAGTTTGAGAATCGTGTCCATCGCGTTTCCTCTGCGTTTCATGGGGTCATGCGGGACACGCCCGCTTTACCCCATGCGCAACACGTCGCTTACCAGCTGAAGCCCTTCGCGTTGTCCTTGTCGACGAGCTTCACGTCGACGGGAATCGTCTTCGGCACATTGGCGCCCCACTTCTTGGCGAGCGCCACGCCGATGGCGAGGCGAATCTGGTCGCGCGGAAACTGAGCGGACGTTTCGATGAACTTCGAATTCGGCTTCTGCAGCGCGGTGATCGCTTCCGGCGCGCCATCGACGCTGGTCAGCTTGATGTCCTTGCCCGACGATTCGATCGCGGACAACGCGCCCATCGATCCCCCGTCGTTCACGCTGAAGATGCCCTTCAGGTTCGGATGCGCCTGGATCATGTTCTCGGTGACGGACAGCGCCGTCGCGCGTTCCTGCTTGCCGTTCTGCGTATCGACGATCTTCACGTTCGGGAACTTCGCGAGCGCCGCCTTGCAGCCGCGCACGCGTTCGAGAATCGGCCCGACGGGGATGCCGTCCAGAATCGCCACTTCGCCGCTGCCGCCAATGGCTTTCGCGAGGTATTCGCACGACATCTGGCCGGCGTCGAAATTCTTCGAGCCGACGAACGAATCGACAGGACCGTTCGCGTTCGCATCGACGGCGACGACCACGGCGCCCGCCTTCTTCGCCGACGCCACGGCGGATTGAATGCCCGTCGAATCGGTCGGGTTCACCAGCAGAATGTCGATCTTCTTCTGCAGCATGTCTTCGACGTCGCTCACCTGCTTGCTCACGTCGTGATGCGCGTCGGTGACGACGACCGTCGCGCCGATCGATGCGGCCGCATCGTTCAACGCCTTCTGCATCGTCACGAAGTACGGGTTGTTCAGTTCCTGGAACGTCATGCCGATCTTCAACGGCGCGGCTTCGGCGGCGGGCGCCAGGAGCGGCGCGCCGAGCATCACGGCGGCGAAGGTCAGCGTGGCGTGCAGGCGCAGCGTGCGCGACTGAAGCGAAGTGTTGTGCGTCATGGCTTGTCTCCGTTTTTGAGGATGAGTGCGCCCCTCACGCGGGTTCAGTGCGTGATCGGACGATGAAGCGGTGAACTACAGAAACGCTAGAGAAAGTGCCCTAGGTCGTCGCGAGCGGCGAGCCATGAGGCGGATACGCCGCGGGCGCGGCGCGCGGCTGGCCGTGCGTATGACTGGGCGTCTGCGCGGCCGGCACGATCGAAGGCGCGTTGGCGATGCCCTTGCCGAGCGCCGCCGCTGCTTCCGAAGCGGCGCGGCTCGCGTCGTTCAGTTGCTGGAAGCGGCGGAACTTCGACGGGGCCATGCCTTTCGCGGTGAGAAACTGCCGGTTGAAGTTCGACAGATTATTGAAGCCGACCTTGTAGCAGATGTCGGTGACGCTCAACTCGTCGTCCATCAGCAACTGGCACGCGAGATTGATGCGCATGCGGTTCACGTATTGCACGAACGGCAGGCCCGTATGACGGCGGAAGTAGCGCGAGAACGCGCTCACGCTTTGCCCCGCGAGTTGCGCGAGATCGGATTCGCGTAACTCCGATGCGAGGTTCTTGCCGATATACGACAGCACGTGATTGATGCGCGTCGACGCGTAGCCGGTCGGATCGATCTGATAGGCAGGGCTCGCGAGCAGTTCGCGGTCGCTCGCGTTCAGCAGGATTTCCATCATCGACAGAAACAGCACGATGCGGCGCAGGCCGCGCGCGTCGAGCAGTTCCATGAAGAGCGGCTGGATCAGTGCGCTGGTCTGCGGGCCGAACGACACGCCGCGCCGCGAATCGGCGAGCAGCGCTTCGAGCGTGCGCCACTCGGGAAAGCTCTCCATGCAATGCGCGACGAAGTCCTGGCCGAACTGCACGACGAGATTGCGCTGCGCGATCGTCACGCCTTCGGGCACTTCGCTGACCCAGTTGTGCGGCAGGTTCGGCCCCATCAGCACGAGATTGCCCGGCGCGAAGCCGCCGATGTAATCGCCGACGAACATCTTGCCCGTCGTCGCGACGATCAGATGGATTTCGAATTCAGGGTGGAAATGCCAGCGCACCGTGCGGTACGGAAAGCCGTGATACCACGCTTTGAACGACTCATCGCGGCGCACGCTGACCAGTTCGAGATCGGGTTGCACGTCGGTCTCCTGTAGCCGCGGCTCAGACGCAGGTTCGCGCATCGAGCGCGGGTTCCGCGCGGCGGCCATGCCAATCGGCATGTCGATGCGCGTGCAACCAGGTAACCGCAGTGACGATGTCCTTCATCTGCCTTCCTCCTGTGTCTGCGCCCAGCAGCGCGAACTCAAGGCTCGCGGCATGAACGTGTTTTGTTGCTCTTGTTGTGTGTACCGAAAGTTAGACCCATGACGCAACGGCGGCCACTAGAAATGAGACCGCCGACCGATACTTTTTTGCATTCGGGTTAGTCCTGGCCTCTGCGCTGTCAAATTTGATGCAACGCAACAGCCACGCGATTGCTTGCGGGGCCGCATTCCGCGCCTGTCGCGTGCGCTGGAGAAGCCCGTCCCACCGCGCTGCGCCACGAAAAGCGGCGCGCAGTGCCTTGACTTTCAATCGGCCGAATACGATCATTAGTTCAAATGCGGAGCAAATGCTCTCATATTCTTCCGACATCGGCTCACAACGCCGGGACACCTTCTAGACTTATCTCAAGGAACGCACGCGAAAGACCGTGCGCATTTAGGAGACACATATGAACAGCGGCCAAGGCAGCGGCGCAAGCAAGCAGGTGATCCTGCATATCGGCGCGGGCTCGTTTCATCGCGCGCATCAGGCCTGGTATCTGCACCGGCTCAACGAAACGCGCAAGCCCGGCGATCCGCACTGGTCGCTGACCGTCGGCAATATTCGCAGCGACATGAACGCCGTCGCCGAAGCGCTCGCCGCGCAGAACGGCGTCTACACGCTGGAAACCGTTACGCCGCAAGGCAAGCGCGCGTACGAGACAATCCGCTCGATCGAACGTGTGGTGCCGTGGTCGCAGAATCTCGATGCGCTCGTCGAAGCAGGCGCCGACCCCGCGTGCAAGATCATCGCGTTCACCGTCACGGAAGGCGGTTATTACCTCGACGAGCACGACAAGCTCGACACGGCCAACCCCGACCTCGCCGCCGACCTGAACGGTGCGCGCACCACCATCTACGGCGCGCTCGCCGCGATTCTCGAAGCGCGCATGCAGCGCAATGCGGGCGCCGTCACGCTGCAGACCTGCGACAACCTGCGCAGCAACGGCGACCGCTTTCGCGCGGGCATGACGCAGTTCCTCGAGCGGCGCGGCGCGGGCGAATTGCGCAAATGGTTCGATGCGAACACCGCGTGCCCGAATTCGATGGTCGATCGCATCACGCCGCGTCCCACGCCCGACGTGCGCGAGCGCGTGAAAGCAGCCACGGGCTTCGACGACGCTTGCCCGGTAATGGGCGAATCGTTCATCCAGTGGGTGATCGAGGATCACTTCATCGCTGGAAGGCCGGCGTGGGAGCAGGTCGGCGCCGAGCTGGTCGAATCGGTATTGCCGTACGAGGAAGCGAAAATCCGCATCCTCAATGCGACGCATAGCTGTATTGCGTGGGCGGGCACGCTCGTCGGTCTTTCGTATATTCACGAAGGCACGCTCGACGCCGAGATCCGCCAGTTCGCGCACGACTATGTGACGCAGGACGTGATTCCATGTCTCACGCCGAGTCCGCTCGATCTCGCGAAGTATCGCGACGTCGTGCTCGAACGCTTCGGCAATCCGTATATCCAGGACACGAATCAGCGCGTCGCCGCCGATGGCTTCTCGAAGATTCCAGGCTTCATTGCGCCGACGCTGTCCGAGTGCTTCGAGCGCCACGTCGAGCCGAACGCGACGGCCATGCTGCCCGCGCTGTTTTTCCGCTTTCTCGACAGGTGGCAGCAAGGCAAGCTGCCGTACACGTATCAGGATGGCGTGATGGACGAAGGCGTCGCGCGCGGTTTCTTCAGCGCCGCCGATCCCGTGCAGGCGTTCTGCGCGGACAGGCTGCTGTGGGGCAGCATGGCGGGCACGGCGTCGCTCGAAAAAGTGGTGCGTTCGGCCGTCGGCCGCGTCGATGCGTGGCTCGCAAAGCGCAACGGCTAGGCGCATTCATCCCGGCTCGTTCTGCACATGACAACCCGGCCGCGCATGGCGACACACCACGCGCGGCCGATCCCATTGAGCGCCGTATCCGATGGCTGCGATACATGCGATGCGTCAGGTCTTTTGCGCATGGCATCGCACGCGGCATGCGGCTAAAGTAGCGCATCTCCTACCGACGAAGGTTTCGCGCCCATGTATCTCGGCATCGACCTCGGCACGTCCGAAGTAAAAGTTCTGCTGCTCGCGTCCGACGGACGCGTGGTCGGCACGGCGGGTTCTCCGTTCACCGTTTCGCGTCCGCATCAGCGCTGGTCGGAGCAGAATCCGTCCGACTGGTGGCAAGGCACGCGCGCCGCGCTCTTCGCGCTGCGCGACCGCTACCCGGAGCAGTTCGCGCAGATTCGCGGCATCGGGCTGTCGGGACAGATGCACGGTGCCGTGCTGCTCGACAATGAAGACCGCGTGCTGCGTCCCGCGATCCTCTGGAACGACATGCGCGCCGTCGAGGAATGCGATGAGTTGCTCCGGCGCGCGCCGGATCTGCATCGGATCGCCGGCAATCTGGCGATGCCCGGCTTCACCGCGCCGAAGCTGCTGTGGGTGGCGCGCCACGAGCCGGAGATCTTCCGGCAGACCGCCTGCGTGTTGCTGCCGAAAGATTATTTGCGTCTGCAACTGACGGGCGACAAGGTCTCCGATCCGTCCGACGCCGCCGGCACGCTCTGGCTCGACGTCGCGCAGCGCGACTGGTCCGATACGCTGCTCGCCGCCTGCGACCTGAACCGCTCGCACATGCCGCGTCTGGCGGAAGGCAGCGCGCCGTCGGGCATGCTGCGCCCGGAACTCGCGCGCGAGCTCGGCTTGCGCGAACCCGTCGTGGTCGCGGCGGGCGGCGGCGACAATGCGACGAGCGCAATCGGCATCGGCGCGACGCAACCGGGCGACGGCTTCGTGTCGCTCGGCACGTCGGGCGTGCTGTGCGTGATCGGCAACAGCTTCCGCCCGAACCCCGAATCGGCTGTGCATGCGTTCTGTCATGCGATCCCCGACCGCTGGCATCAGATGAGCGTGGTGCTGTCGGCGGCGAGCTGCCTGCGCTGGGTCTGCAAGCTCACCTCCACCGACGAGCCGACGCTGCTCGCCGAAGTCGAAAAGCTGCCCGACGACGCGCTCGCGACTGCGCCGTTGTTCCTGCCGTATCTGTCGGGCGAACGCACGCCGCACAACGATCCGTATTCGCAAGGCGTGTTCTTCGGCATGACCCACGCGACCGACCGCGCCCTGCTCGGCTATGCCGTGCTCGAAGGCGTGACGCTCGCGCTGACGGACGGCCTCGACGCGCTGCGCGCGGCGGGCACCGAAGTGAACGCGCTGTCGCTGCTGGGAGGCGGCGCGCGCAGCAACTACTGGGCGCAACTGCTCGCCGATTCGCTCAACACCACCACGCGCAAGCACGGCGGCGGCGAAACGGGCGCCGCGCTCGGGGCGGCGCGGCTGGGCTGGCTCGCGGCGGGCGGCGATCCGGCGAAGGTGCTGACCAAGCCGCCCGTCGAAATCGAATTCACGCCGAACGCGCGGCGCCATGCGATGCTGCGCGAGCGGCTCGCGGGTTATCGCGCGCTGTACCGGCATGTGAAGCCGCTGTTCGTGCCCGCGCCTGAAGCGGACGCGGCTTGAACGCATGAACCACCCGTGAAGACTGCGATGAATGTCCACGGCATGCAGCGCACCAGATCGCCCGATACGGGCTTCCTGGTGACACATCGACGTCGTACGCACTAGCGCCATTCAGACCGACAACATCGTGCCCAAGTCCACTGAAAAGCTCGATCTCGCAACGCGCGCCGCCTGGCTCTACTACGTGGCCGGCAATACGCAGAACGAGATCGCCGAAAAACTGCAGGTGTCGCGGCCCGTCGCGCAACGGCTCGTCGCGTTCGCCGTCGAGAAGAACCTGATTCGCGTGCGCGTCGATCATCGGCTGGCGGACTGTCTGTCGCTCGCCGATCAGCTATCGAAGCGCTATGGCCTGTCGATGTGCGAGGTCGTTCCCGTCGACAATGACAAGCCCGAAGAAATCGACCGCAAGCTCGCCGTCGCGGGCGCGCAGGTGATGGAACGCTACCTCGGCGAAGAAAAGCCGATGGTCGTCGCTGTGAGCAGCGGCCGTACGCTGAAGGCCGTCGTCGATCAGGTCGGGCAGCTGGAGCGGCCCCAGCACCGGCTGGTGTCGATGGTCGGCGCGATTGCGCAGGACGGCTCGTCGAATCGCTACGACGTCGCGCTGCATATCTCCGAGAAGACGGGCGGCAAGCACTTTCTGCTGCCTGCGCCGTTGATCGCGGACAGCGAAGCGGAACGCGCGCAATGGTGCAATCACCGTCTGTACCGGATCGTCGAATCGCTGTCGGGCGACGCGGATGTCGCGTTCGTCGGGATCGGCAATATCGGGCTGCGTTGCCCGCTGCATGAAGACGGCTTCATCACATCGGATGAAGTGGAAGAACTGGTGTCGCTGGGCGCGGTGGCCGAACTGCTCGGACTGCCGATCGATGCGAACGGCGCGCGCGTCGAGTCGCCGACCGGGCGCCGCGTGACGAGCCTGCGGCTCGATTCGCCGCCGAAGCGTCCCGTGATCGGCTTCGCCGGAGGCGAACGCAAGCGCAATGCGGTGATTGCCGCGTTGAAGGGCGGCTGGCTGTCGGGGCTCGTGACCGACGAGTTGTGCGCGCGGGCCGCGCTGAATCACGGCGCGGGTTAGCCCCGCGTCCGCGCGCGGTTCGCTTGCGCTAGAGCGCTTCGAGCGCGCTGCGCAGCGCTTCGACGACGGGCGACCAGTCGCCTAAAACCTGTTGCCGGAAAAGCCGCGCGGTCGGATACCACGGGTTCGTCTCGCCCGATATCATCCAGCGCCAGTCTGCCTGCTGCGGCAGCATCACCCAGACCGGCTTGCCGAGCGCGCCGGCCAGATGCGCGACGGATGTATCAACGGTGATGACGAGATCCATTGACTGGATCACGGCTGCCGTCGTGTAAAAGCTGTCGAGCGACTGGCCAAGCGCGCAGATCGGCCAGCGCTGCGCAACGCCATCGAGTTGCGTCTCCGGCGCGCCCTTCTGCAACGCGAACCATGCCAGGCCGCCGACCGACGCAAGCGGTTCGAGCGCCGCGAGCCGCGCCGAACGGTAGACATCGAGGTAATGATCCGGATTGCCCGCCCACACCAGGCCGATTTTCTTGCGCGACCCCGCGGCCTGTTCGAGCCGCGCGCGCCATGCGGCGACCTGAGTGTCATCGACGGACAGGTACGGCGCCGCGCCCGGAATCGCGTCGTCGTTCAGCCACGCGGGCACGCTCATCATCGGGCAGTAGTAGTCGTAGGCGGCACCTCGGGGCAACGCCGTCAACACATCGTTCACACCGCGCACGCGGGCAAAGAGCGGCGCCAGTTCCACACTGGTCCACACATCGACGGTTGCGCCCATGTCGTGCAGCACGCTCGCATACCGAATGAACTGCAACTGGTCGCCCGCACCCTGTTCGCGCGCTAGCAGAAAGCGCTTGCCTTCGACGGTCTCGCCCCGCCATTCGGGCATCTCGCACTTCGGGTAATCGCGCAGCCCGCTCGGCGTCGTCTTGCGATACTCGTAATACGCCCAGCCCTTGCGGAAATTTCCGCGCCGCAGTTCCGACATGCCGAGCAACTTGTGAGCATTCGAGAGATCCGGCGTGAGTTCGATGGCACGCCGTAAGTGATGATCCGCTTCGTCATAACGCGACATGCAGGTCAGCGTGAACGCGACGTTGTTGTGCAGCGTCGGCGAATCGGGCATGACTTCCAGCGCGCGATAGTATCGGGCGAGCGCATCGTCGAACTTCAACTGGCCATCCGTTGCAAACGCGATGCCGAACAGCGCGTGCGGGTTTTCCGGTTCCTTCTGCAAGGCGCGTTCGAAGCATGCTTCGGCTTGCGCATGGCGTCGCACGGTGTTCAGGGTCAGGCCGAGACCCAGCAGCACGCGCAGGTCGTCGGGAGCGTAACGTGCGGCGGATTCGTAGGCGGCCACGGCTTCATGTGGACGGGAAAGAACTTCGAGCACATCCGCGCTGCCGAGCAGCGCGTCCAACAGGTCGTGTTCGATGGCAAGCGCGCGCTGGAAGTGGCTCAGCGCTTCTTCCGGCCTGGACAGGCGCCGCAGCGCCTTGCCCAGGTTGCAGTGCGCGAGCGCATCTTGCGGCGCGCATTCCACGGCTCTTCGAAAAAAGCCAGCGGCGCCTTCGTTGTCGGCGCGCGAAAGCGCCGCGATTCCGCGATCGTTCAGACAGTCCGCGTCGTCAGGCCGAAGCGCCAGTGACGCATCGAAGCATGTGATTGCGCGTTCGATATCCGTGCGCTGCAAGTGCAGCACGCCGAGCATATAAAGCGTGTTTGCGTCGTCGGGCTGTGCGTCGAGTAGCGCGCGATACGCCTGTTCAGCGCGATCGAGCTGGCCGGCGCGATGCAGCGCGAGCGCGTGATCGACAGCCGGTGTCGGGACGGCTTCTTGAGGTGTGGGAGCGGCAGCGTTGTGCATGGCGTCTTGAGTCGGCCGAACACGCGGAGTCTCGCGATCCTGGTAGCAATCGCGCGGATGACATGTTCGGGGCAATGGACGGGAGAACCGACAGAACCCACCTGAAGAACCGCTCAGGTGCGCGCTGTCAGACGATGCACAATTTTGATATGAGATAGGCGGCAGAGATATCGGAAAAGTCCGAGTCTGCAAAAGGAAAGGCGCCGTTGCAAAGCTTGCAACGGCGCCCTGGTCGAGCGGCGGATCAGGCCGCGAGCACTTCGACGATCTTGCGATGGAACGCCTGTCCGTCGCTGTCGAACAGATGGCAGTGATCGGGCGTCGCGCCGACCCGGATCGTCCCGCCCTTCTCATGCCGCTCGAGCGGCGGAATACGCGCGATCAGGCCGTCCGGCGCAACGCTGCTTTCGGCGTACAGATACGCTGCATCGCCGAGCGATTCGATCGCCATCACGCTTGCCGATACGCCGTTGTCGGGCAGATCGAGATGCAGATGCTCGGGACGAATTCCGACCGTCACCTTGTCGCCTTCTTTCGCGCGGCCCGGCTCGACCAGCACGAGCTGCGTCTCGCCCGTTTCGTACCTGACGAGCACGCCGCTCGCCGATATCGACTGCACGACGCCTTCGAGGAAATTCATCTTCGGCGATCCGATGAAGCCCGCCACGAACCGGTTTGCCGGCGCGTGATACAGCATGTTCGGGCTGCCGACCTGCTCCAGATTCCCCGCCGACAACACGACGATCTTGTCGGCGAGCGTCATCGCTTCGACCTGATCGTGCGTGACGTAGATCATCGTGGTCTTCAGCTCGTCGTGCAGGCGCGCGAATTCGAGGCGCATCTTCACGCGCAGCGCGGCGTCGAGGTTCGACAGCGGTTCGTCGAACAGAAACACCTTCGGCTTGCGCGTGATCGCGCGGCCGATCGCCACGCGCTGACGCTGACCGCCCGACAGCTGCTTCGGCTTGCGTTCGAGCAAGTGGTCGATATGCAGAATCTTCGCGGCGTTGCGCACGGCGGCGTCGATCTCCGGCTTCTTCGTGCCCGCGAGCTTCAGGCCGAACGCCATGTTGTCATACAGCGTCATGTGCGGATACAGCGCGTACGACTGGAACACCATCGCGATGCCGCGCTTGGCGGGCGGCACGTCGTTCATGCGTACACCGTCGATATTCAGGTCGCCTCCCGAAATGTCTTCGAGGCCGGCAATCATCCGCATCAGCGTGGACTTGCCGCAGCCGCTTGGGCCGACGAACACGACGAACTCGCCGTCCTGGATGTCGAGGTTGATGTTGCGCATTACCTCGTTGTCGTCGTAGGCCTTTCTGATGTTGCGCAGAGTTACGCTTGCCATGATGTGTCTCCGGATTTCCGTACTACGTTTAATCGTTTCGCCGATGCCGTCATGCCACCGTCACGCGCTGCAACCATCGCGCGGCCAGTTCCGGCAATTGCGTCATGTCGTCGAATACGTGTTGTGCGCCCACGCGGCGCAGCGCGCCGATCTGATCCTCGCTCGCATGACCGCCGCCGATGAATCCATACACCGTCATGCCCGCTGCCGTCGCCGCCGTCACGCCCGCCACGCTGTCCTCGATCACGAGGCACGCTTCCGGGTTCACGCCGAGCCCGCGAGCGGCGGCGAGATAGACGTCGGGCGCCGGCTTCGGATGCGCGACGGAATCCGCGCAGAACAGCCGGTCGCCGAAATGCTTCACGAGGCCGGTGCGCGCCAGCGCCGCTTCGACATACGCGCGAAAGCTGTTGCTCGCGCACGCCTTCGTCAACGGAATGCTCGCGAGCGCGACCTCGATGCCGTCGACCATCGGCGCCTTGACGGCCGCCCGTTCCACTGCGCTGCGAATCGCTTCGACGTCGACTTCGGCAAGCGTCCGGCCCAGCGCCGATGCCGTGCCTGCCAGCACGCGTTCCGTGCGCAGGCCGAGCAACGGCATCACGACGGGCGCGACGTCCGTACCGGGCCAGCGCGCTTCGAGTTCCTCGACGAGGACCGCGGCCGCGACGGCTTCGCTGTCGATCAGCACGCCGTCGCAATCGCAGATGAGCGCGAGCTTCGCCTCTGTTCTGATCTCCGTCACTTCACCGCCCCGAAGGTAAGGCCACGCACCAGCTGTTTCTGCGACACCCAGCCGACGATCAGGATCGGCGCTACCGCCAGCAGCGACGCCGCCGACAGCTTCGCCCAGAACAAGCCTTCAGGACTCGAATACGACGCGATGAACACCGTCAGCGGCGCAGCGTTCGAACTGGACAGGTTGATGCTCCAGAACGCCTCGTTCCACGACAGGATCACCAGCAGCAGCGCGGTCGAGGCGAGCCCCGGCAGCGACATCGGCATCAGCAGATAGACGATTTCCTGCCACGTCGCGGCACCGTCGATGCGTCCCGCTTCGAGAATGTCGCGCGGAATTTCCGCGAAGTACGTGAACGACATCCATACCGCGATGGGCAGGTTGATCAGCGTATAGACGATCACGAGGCCGCTGACGGTATCGAGCAATCCGCTGTTCTTCCACAGCAGATAGATCGGCACCAGCACGCCGACGGACGGCATCATCTTCGTCGACAGCATCCACAGCAGCACTTTCTGCGTGCGCCGCGTCGGGAAAAACGCCATCGCGTAGGCGCACGGCACAGCCAGAATCAGGCACAGCAGCGTGACGCCGACCGAGATCAGGATCGAGTTCCACGCGAAGCCGAAGTAATTGCTGCGCGCGAACACTTCGCGGAAGCTTTCGAGCGTCGGCATGAAGAACAGCGACGACGCGTAAGCCTGTTGCTCCGTCTTGAATGCCGTGATCGTCATCCAGAAGATCGGGAAGAACAGCAGCAGCGCAATCAGCCACGCAAGGATGCCCGGAATGCTGCGCCGGACGACGGCCAACGGCGAGTTCGTTTTCGAAAGACTCGTCGTAACAGGTGTAGCGGCAACCTGGCTCATTTTTCGTACTCCCCTTTCAGGTTCTTCGCGAGCATGCGCACGAGGAAGAACGACACGATATTCGCGAGCACCACGGCGAGAATCCCGCCTGCCGATGCAAGGCCGACGTCGAACTGTTGCAGGCCGAGCGCGTAGATCAGGTACGACAGATTGGTGGTCGCGTTGCCCGGGCCGCCGCCCGTCGTCGTGTAGATTTCAGCGAAGATCGACAGCAGGAAAATGGTTTCCATCATCACCACGACCGCTATCGCGCGTTTCAGGTGCGGCAGCGTGATGAAGAAGAACATCGAGAACGGACCCGCGCCGTCGATCTTCGCGGCTTCCTTCTGTTCCTGGTCGAGTGACTGGATCGCCGTGAACAGAATGAGGAACGCGAACGGTAACCACTGCCACGAAACGATGATGATCACCGCGATCAACGGATAGTCGGCGAACCAGTCGATCGGCGTCATCCCGAGCGCACGCATGCCTTGTGCGATCAATCCGTACACCGGATGCAGGATCATGTTCTTCCAGATCAGCGCGGAGACGGTGGGCATCACGAAGAACGGCGCGATGGCGAGCAGCCGCGCGACGCCCTGCCCGTAGAACTTGCGGTCGAACAGCACCGACAGCAGCACGCCGCCGACCACCGTGATCACCAGCACCGAAATGATCAGCTGCATGGTGTGCAGGATCGACGGGCCGAAGGATGGATCGCTGGCGAGAAACGTGTAGTTATCGAAACCGGCGAATCCCTTCACATCCGGATTCAGCAGGTTGTAGCGCGAGAACGAAAACCAGATCGTCATCGCGAGAGGTATCGCCATCCATAAGACGAGGACGCCTACGGACGGCATGGCGAGCCAGCGCGCGTGCGCGGCCTTGCGCTCTTCGCGCTCGTGTTCGGTTTGGGGATGGGCATGCATGAGGGGTAGACGCAAGTGTTGACGCATGATGGACCACCTCTTCGGTAGTGCGCGGTCCGCGGGGCATGCGGCACGCTGTGCTGCCAGGGTCCGGCTGACGATGCGCTGTCAGCCGGCGCTTTCCATCTGTTCCGGCTTACATACTTCGAGGCGGCGATTCAGCTGCTGGACACGCCGTCCGCATGGTGACCAGGCAGACGGCATGACATCAGGCCTCGACGCTACTACGCTTACTTCTGATAGCCGGCCTGCTTGACGGCGCGATCCGCCGTCGCGTTGCCGGCTGCCAACGCCTGATCGACCGTCATCTGGCCTGCCACCGCGCCTGAAATGCTCTGACCGACCACCGTGCCGAACGACTGGAACTCGGGAATGCCGACGAACTGCACGCCCGTGTACGGCACCGGCTTCAACGTCGGATGATCGGGATCGGCGGTTTCGATTGCCTTCAGCACGAAGTCGCCGAACGGCGCGGCCTGCTTGTACTCGGGGCGCGCGTAGGTCGACTGACGCGTGCCGGGCGGCACCGAGGCCCAGCCCTCATCCTTCGCGACGAGCTCGATGTACTGCTTCGAAGTCGCCCACGTGATGAACTTCTTCGCCGCGTCCGCCTGCTTGGACGACTTCGGAATCGCGAGCGCCCACGCCCACAGCCAATGCGAGCCCTTCGGCGTCACGGCAGTCGGCGCAGCTGCAAAGCCGACCTTGTCGGCGATCTGCGATTGCTGCTTGTTGTAGAGAATGCCGGCGGCAACCGTCGCGTCGATCCACATCCCGCACTTGCCCGACGACATCAGCGTGAGGTTCTCGTTGAAGCCGTTCGAGCTGGCTCCCGGCGGCCCGTTCTTCTTCAGCAGATCGACGTAGAACGAAATCGCCTTCTTCCATTCGGGCGTCGTCAGCTGGGCGTTCCACTTCTCGTCGAACCAGCGGCCGCCGAAGGTATTCACGACCGTCGTCGCGTAGGCCATGTTCTCGCCCCAGCCCGCCTTGCCGCGCAGACAGATGCCATAGACACCGTTGGCCTTGTCCGTCAGCTTGTCGGCGAACTGCGCGATCTGCTCGTAGGTCGGGTTGTCGGGCATCTTCAGGCCCTTCGCCGCGAACAGATCCTTGCGGTAATACGTCATCGAGCTTTCGACGTAGAACGGCAGCGCATACAGCGAGCCGCTGTACGAGAGGCCGTCGCGCGCCGTTTTCACGACATCATTCAGGTCGTAATCGGCGGGCAGGTTGGTGAGCGGCGTGAGCCAGCCGCGCTTGCCCCACTGCGGCGTTTCATACGCGCCGATCGTCATCACGTCGAACTGGCCGCTGCCCGTCGTGATGTCCGTCGTGGCGCGCTGACGCAGCACGTTTTCTTCGAGAATCACCCAGTTGAGCTTGATGTCGGGATTCGCTTTCTCGAATGCCGGCGACAGCTTCTTCAACTCGATCATGTCCGGGTTATTCAACGTGGCGATCGTGACGGTCGCCGCGTTCGCGCTGAACGCGGCGAATGCGAGGGCCGCAGCGCCGAATGCGTTGAGCGCGGGTTTGCAGGTGGGTTTCATCGTTTGTCTCCTTTATTCGTACTTGCGTTTTGGTACTTGATCGATACGTGTGCGGCGTGTGCGGTTGAAGGTTGTATGACGCCGCAGCGCGGATGCCGGTGAATGAGTGACGGTCAGCTCATCCAGTTGCCGCCGTCGACGTTCAGGGTTTGCGCGGTGATGTAATCCGCATCCGAAGACGCGAGGAACAGCGCCGCCCCCGTCAGATCCGCGGGCAGCCCCATCCTGCCCAGCGGCACCGCCTCACCGACGAGACGCTTCTTCTCGCCCAGCGGCCGGTTCTCGTAACGCGCGAAAAGCGCATCGACCTGTTCCCACATCGGCGTATCGACGACGCCCGGTGCGATGCCGTTCACGTTGATCTTGTGCGGCGCGAGCGCCAGCGCCGCCGACTGCGTGTAGCTCAGGACGGCCGCCTTGGTCGCGCAGTAATGCGACACGAGCGCCTCGCCGCGGCGGCCCGCCTGCGACGACATGTTGATGATCTTGCCGCCGTGGCCCTGGTCGACCATGCGCTGTGCGACGGACTGCAGCAGAAAGAACATGCCCTTCACGTTGACCGCGAAGAGCTTGTCGAAGATGTCCCAGGATTCGTCGAGCAGCGGGCGCATGTCGAACAGCGCCGCGTTGTTGAAGAGAATGTCGATCTGGCCGAAGCGCTGCACTGTCTGCTCGACGATGCGCGCGATGTCTTCGCGCTTCGTGACGTCCGCGCTGATTGTCAGCACCCGGTCGCCGTCGGTTTCGCGCAGTGCGTGCGCGAATTCGTTGGCCGGCTTCAGGTCCGCCAGCACGCAGCACGCGCCCTCGTCGAGATAGCGGCGCGCCACCGCTTCGCCGATACCGCTCGCGGCGCCCGTCAGAATCGCCACCTTGCCTTGCAGTCGGGCTGTCACAACCTGTCTCCGGTTCGTTTGATTCTTCGATTCAGCCTGAGCTAACGCCCGGTGATCGAGCAATTGCTCTCGTAGTGATCGAATGATCGGATACGAGTCCGGTCATGTCAAGGCGCGCCGCGCAATTTCGATGGTGCAGCGCGGCAGCGGCGGAATGCGCGCCTCCGGTGTTCCTTCCTAAGAATCGGCGATGACTTTGCAACCGGCAATGACATTTTTTCGAGATACGTTATATCATTGCGTCTTCGTTCAATCCGACGCTGTCCGGAGTTCGCGCCATGGCCCGCTCATCCGATGCTCATGTTCATCCCGCCGCCCGTTTCGCGGATCAGCCCGCCCGTCTCGCGCGCAAGCTCGCGCGCGCCGACGCGCTCGCCGCCGAGCGCGGTCTTGCGCTGACGACGCTGCGCCGCCAGGTCTATGTGTTGATCGCGCAGAGCGAGCGGCCCATCGGCGCCTACGATCTGCTGGCCGCGCTGGAACCGCAGCGCGGCCGCGTGCCGCCCACGACCGTCTATCGCGCGCTCGACTTCCTCGTCGAGCATGGCTTCGTGCATCGGATCGAATCGAAGAATGCGTTTTTCGCGTGCTGCCAGATGGGCGAGCCGCACCAGAGCCAGTTCCTCATGTGCGATTCATGCGGCGAAACCGTCGAGATTCCCGGCGACGGGCTGGCCGCGCAGTTGGCGGGCAGCGCGCCCGTGCATGGATTCGAAGTGCATCACCAGGTCGTCGAGCTGAGCGGGCTGTGCGCGGCCTGCAAGCACGTCCATCCCTGACCAGAACAACCCGTTCCATCCAACCCAGACGTCTCTCAGGCAACAGGTCATCCCGATGAAGAAAAACAATTCGATGTGGAAGTTTCTGATGCGCACCGTCGCTTCGACAGTTTTCGTCTTTGCATCCGGCCAGGCCGCTCACGCGCAGGACACGAAGATTCCCGTGGTCGCCGCGGAGAATTTTTACGGCGATGTCGTGCAGCAACTAGGCGGCGACCGCGTCGACGTGACGAGCATCCTCAGCAATCCGGACCAGGACCCGCATCTCTTCGAAGCCAGCCCGAAGACGGCGCGCGCCTTGCAGCACGCGAGCCTTGTCGTCTACAACGGCGCCGACTACGATCCGTGGATGGCGAAGCTGCTGAACGTGTCGAAGAACGACAAGCGCAAAACGATCGTCGCGGCAGAACTCATCGGCAAGAAAAGCGGCGACAATCCGCATCTGTGGTACGACCCGTCGACGATGCCCGCCGTCGCACGCGCGGTGAGCGCGGCGCTCGCGTCGGCTGATCCGGCGCACAAGGCGGCGTATGATGCGAACCTCGCGAAGTTTCTCGATTCGCTCAAGCCGATCGCCGACAAGGTCGCGGCGCTGCGCGGACAGTATGCGCACGTTAGCGTGACGGCGACGGAGCCGGTGTTCGGCTACATGTCGGATGCGATCGGCCTGGACATGCGCAACCAGCGCTTCCAGCTGGCCACGATGAACGACACGGAAGCGAGCGCGTCGGATATCGCCGCGTTCGAACGCGATCTTCGCGAGCGACGCGTGCGCGCGTTGATCTATAACAGCCAGGCAACCGAGGCGCTCACAAAACGCATGCTGAAACTCGCGCAGCAATCGCATGTGCCGACGGTGAGCGTGACGGAGACGCAACCGGCCGGCAAGAACTACCAGCAATGGATGCTGGCGCAACTCGATGCGCTCGGCAACGCGCTCGCCGCAGGCAGCGCGAACAAGGGAACGACTCAATGAACATGTCGTCGGGCAACGCGCCCGTGCTCGAACTGGATCGCGTGACGCTCGAACTCGGCGACCGGACGATCCTGCGCGACACCAGCTTCACGATCCGCCAGGGCGAATTCATCGGCGTGCTCGGGCCGAACGGCGCGGGCAAGACGACGCTGATGCGCTCGGTGCTCGGCCTCGTGCCGGCGGCGAGCGGCACCGTGCGCGTGCTCGGCGAGCCGGTGGTGCGCGGTAATCCGTCGATCGGCTACATGCCGCAAACGCGCAGCGCGCTCGCGGGCCGTCGCGTGCGTGGCCGCGATTTCGTTGCGATGGCCGCCGACGGTCATCGCTGGGGCCTGCCGCATGCGGACGCGAAGGCGCGCGCCGATGTCGAGCGCGTGCTGGAGCTGGTCGGCGGCACGGCGCTGGCTGCGCGTCCCTTGTCGGAGCTGTCGGGCGGAGAGCGGCAACGTCTGCTGCTCGCGCAATGCCTGCTCGGCAATCCGCGTCTGCTGCTGCTCGACGAGCCGCTCATCAGCCTCGATCCGCATCATCAGAAAACCGTCGTCGAACTGGTGAAGCGCGTGCAGCAGGAACTCGGCATCGCCGTGCTGTTCTCCGCGCACGAACTCAATCCGCTGCTGCATGCGCTCGACCGCGTGCTGTATCTCGGCAATGGCGTCGCTGCCCTGGGCACCGTCGATGAGGTCATCACGAAGCCAGTGCTGTCGCGCCTGTACGGCTCGACCATCGACGTGATGCGCGTGAACGGCCGCATCTTCGTCATGTCGGGCGACTTCGACGTCGAGAAGCACGACCACGAGCACGAAGACGACGACCATCAGCATGGCGAGCCGCATGGTCACGGGCATTCGCATGGTCACGCGCATGGGCAAAAGCACGCCCATCATCACGCCTCAAGCGACGGACACACGCACGATGTTTGAATACGATTTCATGGTGAACGCCTTTGCGGCGTCAGGGATTGTCGCGGTGCTGTCGGGCATCGTCGGCTACTTCCTGGTGATGCGCGGGCAGACCTTCGCGGGGCACGCGCTGTCGCACGTTGGCTTCACGGGCGCGACGGGTGCCGTGCTGATCGGCGTGTCGCCGATCTGGGGGATGATCGGCTTCACACTCGCGGCGGGCGTCGGCATGGGCGCACTGGGCGAAAAGCTCGCGGGGCGCGATGTCGCGATCGGCGTGGTGCTGTCGCTGGCGCTGGGCTTCGGCTTGCTGTTTCTGCACTTCTTCACCGCGTACGCGACGCAAGTCACGGCGCTGCTGTTCGGCAACGTGCTCGGCGTCAGTTCGTCGACGCTGGTGGTGCTGGCCGTGCTCGGCGTCGT
This sequence comes from Paraburkholderia sp. XV, assembly GCF_020177535.1. Classification (NCBI taxonomy): domain Bacteria; kingdom Pseudomonadati; phylum Pseudomonadota; class Betaproteobacteria; order Burkholderiales; family Burkholderiaceae; genus Paraburkholderia; species Paraburkholderia sp. XV. The sequence goes on from NZ_JAGUUD010000118.1 coordinate 24,288, forward strand.
CAGTCTGGTTGCGCTGGCGGCGATCATGCGCCCTTTGATGTTCGCTTCGTTGCAGCCGGAACTGGCCGAGGCGAAAGGCGTATCGCTGCGTCTCGTGTCCGTGCTGTTTCTCGCGATCGCAGCGCTGGCAGTCGCCGCGTGCACGCAGATCGTCGGCGTGCTGCTCGTGTTCACGCTGATGGTCGGACCGGCGGCTGCGGCGCAAAACCTGTCGACACGCCTTTCCGTCGGACTCGTACTCGCCGCGCTGCTCGCGCTCGCGCAGGCGTGGGCCGGCGTGACGCTCGCTTTCTATACCGACTGGCCGACCAGTTTCTGGATCACGCTGCTCGCGGCGCTGGTCTACGGCGCGAGCTTGCTCGTGCAGCACATGCGCCGGTGATGTGGGTTTGGTTGGTTTTGTTTTTCGCTGGCATCCGCGTTACGTTAGCGTGATTCAGGCGTCGCCCCTGTGCGGGGCGGCACCTACTTTTCTTTGCCGCCGCAAAGA
>NZ_JAGUUD010000119.1:0-24559 GCF_020177535.1 Paraburkholderia sp. XV
TGTGTGTAGGCCGTAGTGCCTCACACGCCTCACTCCGGACCGTTAGCACACGCGCTCCACCCTGTAAGAGCGCTACCCTATCTGACGCGCTGGCGCTTGACGCTGGCGTGTAGTGCATTGAAGGCCGGGGGCGAACGGCTGGCCGCGATTGCGCGGCAAATAGGCTATGACTCTGCAATGGCGTTCAGCCTCGCCTTCAGGCGGATGTACGGGGTGAGTCACGGGCGCTATCGGATCAAATCGCGCGTGGCGCGCGACTCCGACGCCGTGAACGTCGCCGAACCCTAGTAAGTCATCGGCCGGCCTAAATCCCGGCGGCTGCGTCTTGGTCGTGAGCGCCGCCGCTCCGCTTTCAACGGGCGCGAAGCGGCAGCCCGTGAGACACGGCGAGCGACGGGAATCGTTCGGGCTAAGCGGGCATAGCGAACTTCCGAGAAGTCGGAAGCTGGGGGCGTCGTAGTAACGATCATGTGAACATTGACACCCGACCTAACGGCTGTTGCACCTTGAAAGCCGCCTTGGAACCGGCGCCGGATCCGTTGCCCGCAACGGGTCGGTTTGACCCGTTCGCTGTTGGTCCGGGTTCTGCGAAGGCGACGAATGCGTACAGTCGGCCAATAAGAGCCATTCGACGCGTTGAAATGAATTGCTGGCAATGCTCGTTTGGTCTCGACCAAAGGAAGTCCCATGATGATCGACGGAACGGTCTTTCAGCCATGAACAGAAGTGTTTTGTGCTGGCTCGCTATCTTCGCGCGAAAGCACCCGGTAAACGTTGCCGAGTACATAAGCCATAAGTAAAATCTTCGCGCCATTTAAAATGCCCGCCGCATATTTAACTTTTCTCGATTCCCATTTAAAGATTTTTTAAAATCCGGTAAACGGTTTATTCGTTATATTCTTGTAGAATCGCGCGGGTGATTAATAACGGACAAAAAGAGGCGTTATGGGGGCGCAGGACGTTATCGCGGCCATTACAGGTCGTCTTGCACAGGGCGACCGGCTGTTGAAACTGGATACGCCGATCGGCAGCGATGTACTCGTGCCGCAACGAGTGGTTGGCAAATCGCGCATCGGGCGGCAATTCGAGTTCACGGTCGACGCGATATCGACTTTTTCCAGCATCGAACTGAAAAAGCTGATTGCTCAACCGGTCACGCTGTGGATACAGCAATCCGATCAGACTTATGCGCCGCATAACGGCTATGTGCATACGGCACGCCGTCTTGGCTCCGATGGCGCGTTGACGACCTATCAGATCAGCTTTGCATCGTGGATGCATTTCCTGAAGTTCCGTCGCGATCAACGTATCTGGCAGGACGTAAGCGCGGATCAGATTATCAGCGACGTGTTTAATGCGCATCCGCAAGCGCAAGGATGGTTTCGTTTCGCGCTGTCAAAACCGCTGCCGGCACGTTCGTATTGCCGTCAGAATGAGTTCGACTGGAATTTCGTGCACAGGCTGCTCGAGACGGAAGGCTTGTACGGCTTCTGGCAGCAGGCCGACGACGGAAAGTCGCATACGCTCGTGATCACGGACAGTCTGTCGACCCTCGACGCCATGTCACCGCAGGCCGTCAGCTTCTATCGCGCAGGCACGAACAGTGAAACAGACGCGCTCACGCAATGGTCCAGTACGCGCACGCTGCAAAGCACGTTGCTCACCACGCGCACGTTCGACTACAAGAGCCCGTCGAGTCCATATAACGCAAAGGGCACGAGTACGCCCACTCTGCCCACACACGGCGCGTTGCCTGCCCAAGCCGAGGTTTACGAGTACACGGGAGCCTATACCTATGGACAGCAGGATCGCGGTGATACGCTCTCGCGAATTCGCATGGAAGAATGGGAATCGCGCGCGAAGCGCTTTCACGGCGTGGGCGGCGTGCGTCATATCGGTGCGGGTAAGCGCTTCACGCTAAGTGGCCATCCGGATCATGATCGCGATGCGGCTGACCAGTTGGAGTTCGCGGTAATCGAAAGCGTCTGGACGATCGAGAACAACTTGCCCGTTGCCGGCGACGCACCCGTGTTTCCGCATAGTCTGCAGCGTACCGTGTCGGCCGTGCGTGCGAGCCACGAGAGCGAGCGGAGCTTCGAGCTGGCGTCGGCCGATGGCTCGAACGGGTTCTATCGCGTTGATATCGAAGCGCAGCGCACGAGCGTCCCCTATCGCAGCCCATTCGAACATCTCAAGCCGGATGTGCAGATGGAGTCGGCGATCGTCGTCGGCCCGCAGAACGAAGAGATCTATACCGATGATCTGAACCGCATCCGGGTGCGTTTCATCTGGGACCGGCTCAACAGCGGCGACGAACGCGCGTCGTGCTGGGTGCGAGTCGCGCAATCCGACGCAGGCAGCGGATACGGCGGCGTGCATCTGCCGCGCGTCGGCGAAGAAGTTCTGATCGATTACATCGACGGAGATTGCGACAGGCCGATCGCGGTCGGCCGCGTCTATAACAGTGCAAACGCGCCACATTGGCATTCGAATGGGTTGCTATCGGGCTATCGGTCGAAGGAGTTCGCCGGCAGCGGCTACAACCAGATGGTAATGGACGACGCGACCGGACAGAACCGCGTACAACTCTATAGCAGCAGCGCAAACAGCTATCTGCATCTGGGTTATCTGATTGCACACAACGGCAACGCGCGCGGTGCGTATCTGGGAAGCGGGTTCGATCTTGGTACAGACAGCTACGGCGCGGTGCGGGCGGCGAAAGGCCTGTATGTGACGACGTACGCCAAGCAAGCCGACAGCCAGCAGATGGAAGTCAACGAGCCGCGCCAGCAACTCGCAAATGCGCAAGGGGTGATCGATGCGATGTCGTCCGCAAGTCAGACGCATCAGGCGGAAAACCTCAAGGACGGCTACGACGCGCTGAAGTCGTTCACGGATGCCACACAGAAACGGGTGACGGGTGCGTCGTCGAACGGAGCGACGGCGGGTGGTGGAACCGGAAGCGCGAACGCCTTCGCGGAGTCGGCCATGCTGTTTGCAAGTCCGGCGGGGATCGGACTGTCGACCCAACAGTCGGTGCATGTGTCGGCGGATCGGCAGATCAATCTCGTCAGCGGGCAAAGCACGCATATCGCGACGGGCGGGTCGCTGGTGGCGAGCATTGCGCAGAAGATTAGCCTGTTCGCGCAGAACGCGGGCGTGAAACTCTTTGCCGGCAAGGGCAAAGTGCAAGTGCAGGCCCATTCGGACAACGTCGAACTGACTGCGCAAAAAAGCGTGAAGCTGTTGTCGGCGACGCAGAACATCGAGGCCGCCGCGCAGCAGGAGATTCTGCTCACATCGGGCGGCGCCTATATCCGCATCAAGGACGGCAACATCCAGATTCACGCGCCCGGTACGATCGATATCAAGGGTAGCACGCATCAGTTCAGCGGCCCCACGCAGCAGTCGTATCCGTTGCAGTCCATGCCATTACCGGCCGACATGCAGCGCTACAGCAACAAGGTCGACATGTCGGGGCTTGACGCGATCGCCCAGCAGGACGGCGTGAGCCATGCTTGGGGCAATACGCCGTACTACGTCACCAATGCTGCCGGCACGGTGCTCACGAGCGGCGTGACCGACAGCGTTGGACAAGGGTCGCGCTTCTTCACGCGTGAATCCGAGGATGTGCATGTCTGGATGGAAAAGGACGAATGGCTGAGCAGCGAGGAAATCGAGGCTGAGTCCGGCGCGCCCGATACAGCTCCTGCTCCCGCTGCGCCGGATTGCTCGTATCTCGACGGGTTCAAAGGGCGCATCGACGCGCCGCAAGATTTCTATACGAAGAAGAACGCCGTCACGCTCGATTCGGGCAAGGAAACGAAGTTCAAGTTTCCGGGCGGCGGTCAACAGGATGCGACTCAATATCACGCGATGGTCAACGACCATCCGCTCGACATCTTCGTGCCGAAAAGCGGCGCACCGACGGGTGCAGCGCTGCCGGACCAGCAGTCGATCGCGAAGGCATTGGAAACCGTTCCCTCGCAGCAACTCGAACAGTTGAGCCGTGTGTCGATCAACCCCGCGCCGAACCCACAGGACGCCGTGTGGCAGAAGATCTACAACAAGCCCGACTTTTACTCGGCGGCAACGGCGAGTGTTTCTCAGGGCGTGGCGTTTTATCCATGGAAAGACTGGAAGACGATTCCGCAGCAATATGTCGACAGTACGATGACGCATGAAACGGGGCATTTGTGGAGCGAAACGCTGTGGAAGGATGCCGCATCCAGGCAGAGCTATCTGGATGCAATCGCCAAAGACGGCAAACCGCCGTCGGCCTACGGCGCGAACAATCCGACAGAAGACTTTGCCGAGTCTGCCAATATGTACTGGTCAAGCAAGGGCACGCCTTGCGAGCAGGAAGGACGAAAACGCTATCCGGCCCGTTATGACTACTTCGACAAAATTGCTAAATAAACTTTGCCGACAATCGGCAGTCCTCGCCTCGTACGCATTGCTCGTGTGCGGTTGTGCAGGCACATTGGGAGCCAACAGCATGTCCAGTTCCATTCCCCCAGGCGCGCAAGATCCGCACAACCCGCATCCGGGTTCGATCAACATAAAGTATGCGTGGAACGGCTCGACGGAAACAGTGAAAGCCGCCGACTTGCCGGATGCCTTCACGTTCCGCTGCAGCGACGCCAAGGGCAATCCCAGTGAACGGGACAATGCCGCGTGGTGTATTCCCGTCGTGGAGATCGAAACGGTGTCGGTCGATAAGACCGGACGACCTGTCGCGCCCAAAGACGCGTATTCGATTACGAGTTCGGTGTATGGTCCCGGCCATACGTTTCTGGAACACGTCACGTCGGGTCCTGCGGCGGGCAAGTGAGCACGAGTGAAGATGATGCATTTCCAAGGCAATCGACATGACGGATGATTCTTCTATCTACACGGTTCAGCCTGGCGACACCTTGAGCGTTATCGCCGGCAAGAGGGGCGTGCCGTGGAAAGACATCGCGCGTGCCAACGAAATCGGCGACCCGCGTTCGCTACAGGTCGGACAGCAACTGCGCATTCCGAAGAGAGCCGGCAAGATCACCACGAACACGCTCGACGCCGAGCACAACCCGCTGCCGAATGCGTCGTACCGTATTCGCAGCGGCGACAAGCTCGTGTCGGGCAAGACATCGAAGTCGGGGCAGCTGGAAGCGTTCTGGCCGGACTTCGAAGGACAGACTGTCGAGATCTTTTTTCAGAAGCTCAATGGCGAGTGGAAGAAGGTGTATGAAACAGTCGCGGAAGAGACCAACAAGCTGGTCACGCTGGTCAGCCCTCGGCTGAAGATTTCCATGCAGACGCAGCCGCATCCCCAGAACGGCGAAGCGCGGAGCAAGCCGCCGCAGCCGGCTCCAAAGGCGCCGCCTGCCGGCGATCAGACCGATTCGTCATTCGCACCGGGCAAAGGCGTCAAGACGACGCAGACGGCCGACGCGGCAGGCGCGGCCGCCGTGAAGGTCACGAGCGATGACGCATCGCTCGATGAGTTTCTCGACAAGTACACGGGCGACCCGATCACCGAGAAAGATTTCGAGGATGCCGCCAAGGAGATCGGCTGCAAGGTCAACGTGATCAAGGCCGTTCACCAGACGGAAGTGGGCGGCGGCAGCTTCACGACTGTCGATGGCAGAACGGTGCCGAAGATTCTTTACGAGCGGCACTATTTCTACAAGCTGTCGGGCGGAAAGTATTGGGACACCAATCCGGATCTGTCCTGGCCCACGGGCTATTACCGTCTGAAGACGAAGTACATCAAGAAGACGATGCAGCTCAAAGGCGAAGACGGCCAGACGCGCGACGTCGATGTCTGGGTACGCTACAACGCGAAAAAGGACAAGGATCACGCGAAGGATGCCGAAACCGCGCAGGAACTGATCGACGATGGCGTGTTGACGAAAGAGCGCGATACGTATGGTTCGCTGAGCTACCGGCGTTTGCGCAAGGCGTTCAAGCTCGATGCGTCCGCTGCATTGCAGGCGTGTTCCTGGGGCGCGTTCCAGATCATGGGCTCGAACTACAAGACCTTGGGCTATGCCACCGTGCAGGAGATGGTGAAGGATATGTCGAGGTCGGAGCGTCCGCATCTGAAGGGCTTCGTCAACTTCGTCAAGGCGGACCCGGCGCTCGTGAAAGCCGCGAAGAACGAAGACTTTGCTGCATTTGCGTCCCGCTACAATGGTCCGACGTACAAAGAGAACGACTACGACACGAAGATGAAGAATAACTTCGATGCGTTCGAGAAAGCCGACGCCGCGAAGAAGAGTCAAAAGGACAAAGTAAAGTGATCAGAGATTTACGCTTGGGATGGGTGGTGGCCACGAGCATGTTGATGCCCAACTGGGCGAATGCGGACGAACTGCATTCCGGCGTGTATGAATTGCGCACGGTTCCCGGTACGCAACTGGATTACCGCAAGGTGTATCTCGTCGTGGAAAAAGGCGAGGTGCAAGGGTTTTTCGATAATCCGTTTACGGCGCCGGCGGCCAACAATCCCGATCGCGATCCGACTTGCCGCTTTCTGCTCAAGAGCAGCGATACCAAAGGCAACACGATTACCTTCTCCACGTATTTCGCCGACGAGAAGGGCGGCAAGATCAGTCTTTCTCCGGGCAGCCAGCAATCGTGGGCGGTGAAAGTCGACGGCGATCTGCCGAATTGCGAAGTGCCGACCATCGAAAGCGGCGATTCACTGACCTTCAAGTCGGAGCGGAACTGGATCGGCTTTGCGATGATCGCGAGCAAGCGCGCGCCGTTGTTCTCGGCATCGCAAGATAGCGCACGCACGAAGGGCTATCTGGTGAAGAACGATGTCGTCGCGGTGCTGGCGCGCATTGGAGACTGGGTGCAGGTCGACTACTTCGCGCGCGGCAACGACCTGGTGCGTTGGGTCAAGCGAAGCGACCTGCAGGGCGGGTGAAACCGTCGCGGGGTACAGGTTCGCTCGCGACGGCGCGCAATGACCGCCCCATGAACAGTGACGGCTCGACCGTCAGCAATGGGGCACTATGTAAACCTCTGCATAGGGGGCGGTTTGGTGCGGTCGCCGTCGGTCCGGGAACGACGAAGGCGACGAATGCGTAGAGCCGGCCACTCTTTCGGACAATCGACGTCCGCGCTACATTGTCAACAATCGAGCCGTTACCGCGTTCGATCGGCGGTTCCGATCAGCTGGCCGCTTCCAACGTGCCTACGGCAACGTACAAATGAAAGTCGACGAACTGAACTGGACGGCTCCGTGGCGTTCGCTTTCCGCGGAAGGAGAAGTTGTAGGACTGCGACGTCAGTTAGATAGGGAAGTGACTGGTCGCCATCCCCTTTGTGGTCAGGTAGCCACCGTCATTGGTCGACGCATTGACAACGATGACGTCCTCGTGGCTCTTTCTGATGGTTCGTACGTGAATGTGCACCTCACATGGAGTCTGTCAGACGCGGGCCCATTTTTCGGATAGATATCCAGCATGGTTTGCATATGAGTCGCTAGGGGATGCAATGCCGGTCAGCTTCACGCCAGCTGTTTAGGAGGTGGGGCGCAGATTTGTTTGTCTTATTTCGTCAGCGCAGGTCTGATTGTCCCGGAGCTGGTTTCGTTTGTCTCTCACCAAAAAGCAAAAGCAAAAGCAAAAGCAAAAAACCAAACCCCCCACACCTATCAGAAAACCTGATCCCTCCGATCCAAATTACGCGTTTTTCTTACGTCAAAGAATCCTGCATAGTACCCCCACCACGAATCCACGCGAAGCGACACCTCCCATGAACATGCGAACCGATCCCGCATTGCTCGCCAACCCGCAACTGAGCTTTGCGACGGTCGCATCGGGAATCTGCATCCCCTACATCGAACGCGGCACGGGCGAGCCCGTCATATTCGTGCACGGTTCACTCTGCGATTACCGCTACTGGGACGCCCAGATCGCGCCCTTGTCCGCGCATTTTCGCTGTATCGCCCCTAGCCTCAGCCACTATTGGCCCGCCGCCGAAGCGTGCATTCAAAATGAGTTCGGCTGGCAGGAACACGTCGCAGAGTTGGCGGAATTCATCGTCGCAATGGATCTCGCGCCCGTTCACCTCGTGGGCCATTCGCGCGGCGGATCTATCGCATTCCAGCTCGCGCGTGAATATCCGCGTCTCGTCAAAACCTTGACGCTCGCCGATCCGGGCGGCCCGTTGCAACTCGACGGCATGCGCGAAGCGTCGTTGCCCTCGGCGATGAACGCATTGCGCGCCAAGGTCGCCGGCATGATCGAGGAGGGCGTCGTGGAGCCCGGCCTCGAACTGTTCGTCGATTCCGTCAGCGTGCCAGGCGCCTGGAAAAAGAGCACCGACGCGTTCCGTACGATGGCGATCGACAACGCCAGCACGCTCCCCAAGCAGTTTCTCGATCCGCTGCCCGCCTATTCGCGCGATACGGCGTCGCAGATCGCATGCCGGACACTGTTGATCGACGGCCAGAAGAGTCCGCGCATGTTCCGCAATAACGTCGAAAGCCTCGAAGGCTGGATCTATCTCGCAGAGCGAGCCACGATAGCGGGCGCTTCGCACGGCATGAACGTCGCGAATCCGGCCGCGTTCAACAGAATGCTGCGTTCGTTCATCGACTACTGACCCGCACTAGCACCTCGCTCAATCGAGCCGCAGAACCATCTCGACTTCGCGATCCGTGTCGTCGTCGCTCGCATCGTCGCTCGGCTCGTCTTCCACGGCGTCAAAGCCCGCCGAACGGTACAGCGCGATCGCGCTGGCGTTCTCCCTGCCCGTATTGAGCGCGATCTGCGTCAGGCCCATCGCGCGCGCCTGGTCGACGGCAGCCGCGATCAGGCGCCGCGCGATGCCGCTCCTTCGATGCGGATGCGCAACGAACAGCCCCCACAGAAAGCCCTTTTGCTGCACGGGACGCAGCGGATATCGCCGCAGTCCCGCGACGGCGACGAGCGTCTCGCCAGCGAATGCGCCCAACACCACCTGATTCGCCGTCGCACCTATACGCGCCTCGATTTCATCGATCGAGCGTTTTTCTTCTTCCTCGCGTGTCGACAGAAAAGACGCCGGGTCCTCGTCGATCGCGCACAGACGCAGCGACACGTAGGCGGCAGCGTCGCTGGCGGATAAGGGGCGGATGATCGGGCAGGCTGATTCCATCGCGCGATTTTAAAGTATGGGTGGCGGTGCGGGCTTCGACGAATCGAATGATTCACTGAAATACGTCGTCGTACAACATTCGTCTAACGATCCATGTTCGAACCACAGTGGACAGCTGGAATATCCCGTGCACACCCTTAACCGAGTTGACGCATCCGCCAGGGTAAACGCCGGATTGTCAAAAATGGTGCGACGCTTCAATCTGTCATCAGACAACCTATGAGGCGGAATGTATTCGTGCATTCTCCACGAAGTCGGTTGCACAATCTTGCCGGCTGAACGCTGGTGCGCAGGGAGGAGACATTACATGGCCAACGTTGTGCAAGGCGTGAGCGCTGAGCGGCGAACCCGCGTCCGCTACGGGATTGTCGCGATGCTGTTCTTCGTCACGGCCGTCAACTATGCAGACCGTGCAACGCTTTCGATGGCGGGGACGTCGATGTCGAAAGATCTCGGTCTGGATGCCGTGGCCATGGGTTTCATCTTCTCCGCGTTCGGCTGGTCGTATGTGATCGGCCAGTTGCCGGGCGGCTGGCTGCTCGACCGCTTCGGCTCGAAGCGCGTCTACGCGGCCAGCATTTTTATCTGGTCGCTGTTCACGGTCATGCAGGGCACGGTGACCTTTCTGAGCGTGTCGCTCGCCGTCAGCGTGCTGTTCGCACTGCGCTTTCTGGTGGGCCTCGCCGAAGCGCCGTCGTTTCCCGCCAATGGGCGCATCGTCGCTTCGTGGTTTCCCGCTGCGGAGCGCGGCACGGCGTCGGCCATTTTCAACTCCGCGCAGTACTTCGCAACTGTGCTGTTCGCGCCGATCATGGGCTGGGTCACCCACCGCTTCGGCTGGCCCTATGTGTTCTATTTCATGGGGGCCGTGGGCATCGTCGTGAGCCTCGTCTGGATGAAAACGGTCTACAGCCCGAAAGACCATCCTCGCATCAGCCGCGCGGAACTCGACCATATCCAGGAGGGCGGCGCGCTCATCGACATGGACCGCCCGAAGAAGAACCGCGCCGCGAATCAGGCCGCAACGCCCGCCAGCGCATCGTCGCCAGGCGTGAACGAAGCGGCGAAAGCGTCGTACGTCAGGCAACTGCTCGGCAACCGGATGCTGCTTGGCGTGTACATCAGCCAGTATTGCATTACCACGCTCACGTATTTCTTCCTGACGTGGTTCCCTGTGTATCTCGTCAAAGAGCGTGGCATGTCCATTCTCAATGCGGGCTTCGTCGCCGCATTGCCCGCCGTGTGCGGATTCGTCGGCGGCGTGCTGGGCGGCATCTTCTCCGACTTCCTGATCCGTAAGGGCTTCTCGCTCACCGTTGCGCGCAAGGTGCCGATCGTCGTGGGCATGTTGCTGTCGACGAGCATGATCGCGTGCAACTACGTGGACTCTTCAGCCGTGGTCGTTGCGATCATGGCGTTTGCGTTCTTCGGCAAGGGCCTGGGCGCACTCGGCTGGGCGGTCGTTGCAGATACATCGCCGAAGCAGATCGCGGGTCTGAGCGGCGGCATGTTCAATATGTTCGGCAACGTCGCCGCCATCACGACGCCGATCATCATCGGCTATATCGTCAAGGCGACGGGGTCGTTTAGCGGCGCGCTGGTGTTCGTCGCCTGCAATGCGCTCGTTGCGATCGTCAGCTACCTGGTGATCGTTGGAGAAATCAGGCGCGTTGAATTGAAGTAAGCTCACATGGTCCGCTATGCTCGATTGCTGTATCGAGCGTAGCGGACTTTTTTTCGCCGTTGCATTTCACCACACCGCCTGGCTCGTAAGCGCGAACTGCTTGAACTGCGCATCGACAGGAAGCGGTCCATTGCGCATCATCTTCTCGATGCTATCCACATGTGGCAGCCCAAGTCCTTCGAGCCACGACGAAAGGCCGAACTCGGCGGGCGTATCGATCCGCACGAACATGCCTGCGTGCAGCGCGAGCCAGTGACTGATGAGCGCCTTCGCGCGGCTGAAATCCGGCGAGTCGGGCGCGACGACGGGCCCGATCACATGCCCGTCGCCGAAACGCCTGAACAGTGCAAAGCCGATCAGCTCGCCGTCGCGATCGAGCGCTATGCCGCTTGCGATATCGAGCAGCGCCGGCAGCAGATCGCTCCGGTCCAGTCCGCTTGCGCGCGAAGCGAGTTCGACTAGACGCGGTGCGTCGTTGACGCCGAGCGGGCGCAGACGCTCGCCCGGCGGCAGCGAAACGAGCGGCGGCTGGAACGCCGCGCCCTGATGCTGGTTGATCGTGCCGATGCGCTGAAAGCCCAGTGTCTCGCACAGCGACAGGCCCGCCGGGCTCGCATGGATCAGCAACGTGCGCGGGCCGAGTTCGTTCATCAACAGCTCGATCAGCTTGCGCCCGACGCCGCTTCGCTGCCGCTCGGGCGTGACGATGATCATGCCGAGCGTCGCCGCTTCACGTCCGAAACGCCACGCAAGCGCGGTGCCGATCACGCCGCTCGCGTCTTCGGCGACGAAGCCCCGGCCGATGCGCGCCGCGAAGCGCCAGTCGTCGGGACGATGCCGCCATCGGACGGCGCTGGATAGCGCGTGCCCTGCCGCGATGTCGTCGGAGGTGAAAGGGCGATAGTCGATCACATCGTTCCTGTTTGGGTCGGGCACGCCGGCCTCCTCGTTCTGAAGACACATACCGTGACTCTCTCACTGTATGGCGCGTCTGACTAGGACGATCCTTCTGCCGCGCGCCTCGCAAACGCGCGGCAGATGATGCAACGCAAAACGCGGGGTTCCGGCGGCGATAACGCGTCAAATGTGCTGTGCGCGTTTTTTTGTCGGTGCAATATGCCGCGTCCGTGAGCCTACGATTTCCTGCATCGAAAGCAATCGAGGACTCACGCAAAATGGACCGTTTCGATCCCGCAACGATCGGCGTGCGCAGTGGACATTTCATCGGCGGCTCCTATGTCGATGATGACCTTGGCCCGCGCATCGAGGTCGCGCGCCCATCCGATGGCGTGCTCTACGCATCGGTGCCTGTCGCCGACGCCGCCACCATCGACCGCGCCGTGCAGAACGCATGGGCGGCATGGCGCACGAGCGGCTGGGCGCGCATCGCGCCGCGCGAACGTGCGCGTGTGCTGCGGCGTTTCGCCGACCTCGTCGCCGCGGACGTGGAGACGCTCGCGCCGCTCGAAGCACTCGGCTCGACGCGGCCCATTCGCGACGCGTTCAACTGGGACGTGCCGTTCACCGCGGAAGGCATCCGCTTCTACGCGGAGTTCGCCGACAAGGTCGGCGGCGACGTTGCCGCCACCGATCACGATCATCTCGGCATGACCATCGCCGAGCCGTACGGCGTGATCGCCGCAATCGCGCCGTGGAATTTTCCGCTCGTGATGGCGTCGTGGAAGATCGCCCCCGCGCTCGCGGCGGGCAACGCGGTCGTGCTGAAGCCCTCGGAGATGACGCCGTTTTCTGTGCTGAGGCTTGCCGAACTGGCCGTCGAAGCAGGCGTGCCGCCCGGGATTTTCAATGTCGTGCAAGGCGACGGGCGCACGACAGGCGACGCGCTCGTGCGCCATCCGCGCATCGCGAAGGTGACGTTTACCGGCTCGACGCGCACGGGCGCGGCGATCATGGCCGCCTGCGCCGAGACGGGCACGAAGCCCGTCACGCTCGAACTGGGCGGCAAGAGCCCGCAGATCGTATTCGCCGACGCGCCGCGTATCGACGATGTCGCGCGCCGTATTGCTGGCGCGATCACAACCAACGCGGGGCAGGTATGCGTCGCGGGTTCGCGGCTGCTGGTCGAACGGTCGATCGCGGACGAACTGGCCGCACGCATCCAGCGCATATTCGGCGAACTGAAGGCCGGCGCGACCTGGACGCCAGGCACGACGCTGCCGCCGATCATTTCCGAACCGCAAGCAGCGCGCATCGAAGCCATCGTGGAGCGCAGCGTCGCGAGCGGCGCGGTTTTGCGTTGCGGCGGGCATCGCGCGGACGCGTCGGGGCCGGGCGCGTTTTACACGCCGACCTTGCTCACCCACGTCACGCCGCAAACGGACGCCGTGCGCGACGAAATCTTCGGTCCCGTGCTGACCTTGCAGACCTTCGACACCGAAGACGAAGCGCTCGAACTCGCCGCGCATCCCGACTACGGCCTCGCGGCGGGCGTGCATACGGCGGATCTCGGCCGCGCGCTGCGCATGGTGCGCGGCATCGAGGCGGGCACGGTATGGGTGAACCGCTACGGCCGCACCAGCGACTTCATGATCCCGACGGGCGGCTACAAACGCTCGGGGCTGGGCAAGGATCTGGGGCGGCAGGCGTACGAAGCGAACCTGCGCTTCAAGAGCGTGCTGATCGACGTTCGCGTCTGACGAATCAGGGCAATTACCTACGACGCGATAACGCCAGAAAAGCCGCCGCATAGTCTGCTGCCGCTGCCCCTCAAAACGCGTGGTTTGTATCGTCGGAGCCACTCGAATCAGCGACAACCGAAGTTTTTGCACTGTTTAAATTTTCCACAGGGATGCATTTCCTGTTTTCGCCACTGAACCCCGCATGGGTTCACAACACGATAGGACTGACACCATGATCGATTTCGAGCCGAAGTACATCACGTTCGACTGCTACGGCACGCTGACGAAATTCCGCATGGCCGACATGGCTCGCGAAATGTTTGCCGACCGCCTGCACGGCGCGGAGCTGGAGCAATTCGTCGCTTTCTTCGCCGGCTATCGCCGCGATGAAGTGCTCGGCGCATGGAAGCCGTACCGCGACGTGGTCGTCAACTCGGTGCGCCGTGCGTGCAAGCGCATGAACATCGAGTTCAATGAAGCGGAAGCCGAAAAGTTCTATCTGGCCGTGCCGACCTGGGGCCCGCACCCGGACGTGCCGGAAGGCCTGTCGCGGCTGGCGACGAAGTACAAGCTGGTGATCCTGTCGAATGCTTCGAACGATCAGATCCAGAGCAACGTCGACAAGCTCGGCGCACCGTTCCATCGCGTGTTCACCGCGCAGCAGGCGCAATCGTACAAGCCGCGCATGCAGGGCTTCGAATACATGTTCGACCAGTTGAACTGCAATCCGCAAGACGTGCTCCATGTGTCGTCGAGCCTGCGCTACGACCTGATGACGGCGCACGACATGGGCATCAAGCACAAGGCCTTCGTCAACCGCGGCCACGAGCCCGGCACGCCGTACTACGAGTACTACGAAGTCGACACGATCGGCGGCCTCGCCACGAAGCTCGGCCTTTGATCCACGCATCCGCGCAAAGGCACCCGATGAAACTCGACTCCTACTGGCTCGACACCGCGCCCACCGGCATTCAGGTGAGCGAGGGACCCGTCGAAGGCCATGTCGACGTCGCCGTGATCGGCGGCGGCTTCACCGGGCTGTCCGCCGCGCTGGCGCTCGGCAAGCGCGGCGCGTCGGTGGCGGTGCTGGATGCGGGGCGGATCGGCGGCGGCGCGTCGGGACGCAACGGCGGCCAGTGCAACACGGGCGTCGCGCAGGACTATGCGGCGCTTCGTGCGCAGTTGGGCGTCGAACGCGCGCAGGGTTGTTATCGCGCGTATGCGGCCGCCGTCGATACCGTCGAACGCCTGATCCGCGACGAGCAGATCGATTGCGACTATCTCGCGTCGGGCAAGCTGAAGCTCGCCGCCAGGCCGCACCATCTCGCGCATCTCGAACAGACGGCCGAATTGATCCAGCGCGAAGTCGATCCCCAGGTCGAGATCGTCACGCGTGACCGGATTCGCAGCGAAGTCGATTCGGACAGTTTTTTCGGCGGCCTGCTGCAAAAGCGTGGCGGGCAGATGCACATGGGCAGGTTCGCCGCCGGGCTGGCGAACGCGGCAACACGCAACGGCGCACGGCTATTCGAGCATGCCAGCGTCACGGCGATCGCGAAGGATCGCGGCGCGTATCGCATCGATTCGTCGCGCGGGACGTTGCGCGCGCAGCAGGTGCTGATCGCGACGGGGCCTTCGCGGCACGGGCCGTTCGGCTGGTATCGGCGCAGGCTCGCGCCCGTCGGCTCGTTCATCGTCGTGACGGAGCCGCTGCCCGCCGATCACCTTGCGCGCCTGTTGCCGCAGCGCCGTTCGTACACGACCAGCCGTCTGATGCACAACTATTTCCGCGTCACGCCCGATTCGCGTTTGCTGTTCGGCGGGCGCGCGCGCTTCACCGCTTCCGAGCAGCCGTCCGACGCGAAGAGCGGCCGCATCCTGCAGGCGAATCTCGCGGCGACGTTTCCGAGCCTCGCGGGCGCGCGCATCGACTATTGCTGGGGCGGACTCGTCGATATCACGGCGGACCGTCTGCCGCGCGCCGGACAGCACGACGGCCTGTACTTTTCGATGGGCTACAGCGGCCATGGCACGCAGATGTCGACGCACATGGGCCAGGTGATGGCCGACGTGATGGGCGGCAATGCGGCGGCGAACCCGTGGCGCGATTTCGATTGGCCCGCGATTCCGGGACATACGGGCAAGCCGTGGTTCCTGCCGCTCGTCGGCGCGTATTACCAGATCAAAGACGTTTTTTATTGACGTCGTATTTCGACGTCACGCACACAGACAGCACGAAGCTGCCGATTGATTTCCCACAAGCCATCTCACGCGGAGAGTTTCATGAGCAACGATAAATCGCCTGAAGCAGTCGCCCACGCCGGCATCCGGCTCGAAGAGTTGACGCGGCGCGGCGCATCGCGGCGCGAGGTCCTGCGCGCGATGGCGGCGGGCGGACTGATGTCGCTGACGGGCGCAGGTCTGCTCGCGACCAGCGGCGCCGCATTCGCACAGCAGGCCAAGCCCAGGCAGGGCGGCAAGATTCGCGTGGCGACGCAGTCGTCGTCGTCGGCCGATACGCTCGACCCCGCGAAGGGCGCACTCGGCACCGACTATGTGCGCGCCAACATGTTCTACAACGGTCTGACGGAACTCGACCCGCACCTCGGCGCGAAGATGGCGCTCGCAGAGTCGCTGGAAACGAAGGACGCGACCGTGTGGGTCGTCAAGTTGCGCAGCGGCGTGCAATTCCATGACGGCAAGACGCTCACGCCGAACGACGTGATCTATTCGCTGATGCGTCACAAGGACCCGGCCGTTGCGTCGAAAGCGAAGACGCTCGCCGACCAGATCAAGGAAGCGAAGGCGACGGGCCCGAACGAAGTGACGATCACGCTCGAAGGCGCGAACGCGGACCTGCCTGTGATTCTCGCTACGTCGCACTTCCTGATCGTCAAGGACGGCACGACCGACTTCAAGACTGCCGTCGGCACGGGGCCGTTCAAGCTCAAGGAGTTTGCGCCGGGCGTGCGCACGGTCGGCGTGCGCAACGAGAAGTACTGGAAGCCCGGCATGCCGCATCTCGACGAAGTGGAGTTGATCGGCCTCGGCGAGGAATCGGCGCGTGTGAATGCGCTGCTTTCCGGCGACGTGCAACTGATCAACGCCGTCAGCCCGCGTTCGACGGCGCGCATCAAGGGCACGCCCGGCTTCTCCGTGCTCGAGACGAAGACCGGCCAGTACACCGACCTGATCATGCGCGATGAAGGCGGCATTACGGGCACCACGGACTTCCGCCGTGGCCTGACGCACCTGATGGATCGCGAGCAGATTCGCCGCGCGGTGTTCCTCGGCTATGGATCGATCGGCAACGACCAGCCTATCGACCCGACCAACAAGTATTACCTGAAGGGCCTGCCGCAACGCCCGTTCGATCCGGAAAAGGCGAAGTTCTACTTCCAGAAGGCCAAGCTCGGCAGCGCTCCTGTGCAGCTCTACGCGTCGCCGGCAGCCGAAGGTTCCGTCGAAATGGCCATGCTGTTGCAACAGGTCGCGCCGCAAGCGGGGCTGAACCTGCAGGTGGTGCGCGTGCCCTCCGACGGCTACTGGTCGAACCACTGGATGAAGCATCCGCTCGGCTACGGCAACATCAATGCGCGCCCGAGCGCCGACGTGCTGTTCACGCAGTTCTTCAAGTCGGATGCGCCGTGGAACGAAGCGAACTGGAAGAACCCGAAGTTCGACCAGATGCTGATCGCCGCGCGCGGCGAGCCGGACGATACGAAGCGCAAGCAGATCTACGGCGACATGCAGCAGCTCGTGCACGACGACGGCGGCATCGGCATTCCGATGTTCCAGAGCTCGCTCGACGCGCACTCGTCGAAGCTCAAAGGTCTTGGCTCGATTCCGCTCGCGGGCCTGATGGGCTTCATGTTTGCGGAAAACGTCTGGCTCGAAGCGTGAGCATGCCTTGCCACTGCGCGCGCCGCTGACCGCGGCGCGCGGTTTCAACGAAGGAGGCGGTATCCGATGAAAGCCCACGCGCAACGACTCATCGCCGCGCGCCTTGGTCTCGCGCTGCTCACGCTGCTGCTGGTGTCGGCGATCGTGTTCGCGATCACGGGCCTGCTGCCGGGCGACGCGGCGCAGCAGGCGCTCGGCCAGGCAGCGACGCCCGAACAGGTCGCGGCCTTGCGCCATCAGTTCGGCCTCGATCAGCCCGCGCTGCAGCGTTACTTGCAATGGCTCATGCATGTCGTGAGCGGCAATTTCGGCACGTCGCTGTCGAACAACCTGCCCGTCAGCGAGCTGATCTCGACGCGCCTGCCCAACTCGCTGGTGCTGGCGGGGCTGACAACCCTGGTATCGGTGCCCGTCGCGCTTTTCATCGGCATTCTGTCGGCGATGTATCGCGGCTCGCTGCTCGACCGCGCGCTCAACGTGCTGACACTGTCGACGGTGGCTGTGCCCGAGTTCCTGATCGCGACCATCGCCGTGCTGATTTTCGCGGTGAAGCTGCGCTGGCTGCCGGCGCTGTCGTATCTGTCGGAGGTCACGTCGCTCGGCGCGCTGCTGCGTATCTATGCAATGCCCGTGATGACGCTGTGCTGCGTGATCGTCGCGCAGATGGCGCGCATGACGCGCGCTGCCGTGCTCGATCAACTGAACGCGTCATATGTCGAAATGGCGTTGCTCAAGGGCGCATCGCCGATGCGGATCGTGTTGCGCCACGTGTTGCCCAACACGATCGGCCCGATCGCCAATGCGGTTGCGTTGAGCCTGTCGTATCTGTTCGGCGGCGTGGTGATCGTCGAGACGATCTTCAACTATCCGGGTCTTGCGAGCCTGATGGTCGACGCCGTGACGAATCGCGACATGCCGCTCGTGCAGGGCTGCGTGATGGTGTTCTGCGCGGCGTATCTCGCGCTCGTGCTGATCGCGGACCTGTGTCAAATCATCTCTAACCCGAGGCTGCGTCAACGATGAACCGACCCGCCACATCTCATGCAACGACCGTTCTGTACGCGGTGCCCGAAGAAGGCGGCAAGCCTTGCGCCGACGCCGTGCAGGACGCACCCGTCGAAATGCAAGCCGCCACGCGCGGCCCGCTGCGCCGCTTCGTGAAGCGTTCTTCCGTGCTTGGCCTGATCGGACTGGCGATCGTCGTGTTCTGGCTCGGCGTCGCCTTCATCGGCCCGCTCGTCGCGCCGTACAAGGGCGGCGCGGTGACGTCGACGGAAATCTTCGGCCTGTATAGCGCCGCGCATCCGCTCGGCACCGATTATCTGGGCCGCGACATGCTGAGCCGCGTACTGTTCGGCACGCAATACACGGTCGGGCTGGCGCTCGCCGCGACCTTGCTCGCCAGTTGCGTCGGCACGTTTTTCGGTCTCGTGGCCGCCGTGTCCGGGCGCTGGTTCGATGAAATCCTGTGCCGTCTGTTCGATGCGCTGATTTCGATTCCGAGCAAGGTGCTCGCGCTCGTCGTGATCGCGGCGTTCGGCTCGTCGGTGCCGATGCTGATCATGGTCGCCGCGCTCGCCTACATTCCCGGCGCGTTTCGCATCTCGCGCTCGCTCGCCGTCAATCTGATGACGCTCGAATACGTGCAGGTCGCGAAGGCGCGCGGCGAAGAGCTGTTCTACATCGCGCGTGTCGAAGTGCTGCCGAACATGATCCATCCGATGCTGGCGGACTTCGGCTTGCGCTTCGTGTTCATCGTGTTGCTGCTGAGCGGCCTGAGCTTTCTCGGTCTCGGCGTGCAGCCGCCGAACGCCGACTGGGGCTCGCTCGTGCGCGAGAACATCGGCGGTCTGGCGGAAGGCGCGCCCGCCGTGCTGATGCCCGCCGTCGCGATTGCGACGCTGACGATCGGCGTGAATCTGCTGATCGACAGTCTGCATCGTCATGGCGCGCGCGCTCACGGAGGCGCCCAATGAACATGATCGAAGTGAAAGGCCTGCGGGTGGTCGCGGGCACGGCCCCCGACCCTGTCGTCGAAATCGTCAAGGGCGTCGACTTCACCGTGAAGAAAGGCGAAGTGCTCGCGCTGATCGGCGAGTCGGGCTCGGGCAAGACGACGATTGCGCTGTCGCTGCTCGGTCACGCGCGCGGTGGATGCTCGATTGCGGGCGGCGCGGTGAAGATCGGCGGCGTGGATGTGTTGTCGCTCGACGAGAAAGGCCGGCGGGCGTTGCGCGCGCGTACGGTGGCGTACGTCGCGCAGAGCGCGTCGGCAGGCTTCAATCCGGCGCGCACGATCCTGGATCAGGTAACGGAACCCGCGTTGCTGCACAAGCTGATGACGCCCGCCGCCGCGCGCGCGAAGGCCGTCGATCTGTTCCGCGCGCTCGCGCTGCCGGCGCCGGAGACGATCGGCGCGCGCTATCCGCATCAGGTGTCGGGCGGGCAGTTGCAGCGCCTGATGGCGGCCATGGCGTTGATCACCGATCCTGCCGTCGTCGTGTTCGACGAACCGACCACGGCGCTCGATGTCACCACGCAGATCGAAGTGCTCGCCGCCTTCAAGCGCGTGGTGCGCGAACTCGGCACGACGGCCGTGTATGTGTCGCACGATCTGGCCGTGGTCGCGCAGATGGCGGACCGCATCGTCGTGTTGAACGGCGGGACGGTGCGCGAGAACGGCGCGACGGCGCAAGTGCTCGACACGCCCGCCGACGAATACACGCAGCAACTGCTTGCGGCGACGCGGCGTCCCGATCCCGAGCTCGCCTCGAGCGTCGCGGGCGATCAGCCGCCGCTGCTCGAAATCCGCAACCTGAGCGCGGGCTATGGACGTATCGATGCGCGCGGCGTGCCCGCCGTGCGCGTGCTCGACGACGTGAGCCTGAAGATCGCGCGCGGCAGCACGCTCGGCGTGATCGGCGAATCGGGCTCCGGCAAGACGACGCTCGCGCGCGTGGTGGCGGGGCTGGTGGATCGCGCGCACGGCCAGGTGTTGCTCGACGGCAAGCCGCTGCCCGCAAAACTCTCCGAGCGCACACTCGATCAATACCGGCGCGTGCAGATCGTGTTTCAGAACGCGGATACGGCGCTCAATCCGAGCCGCACGATCGCCGACATTCTCGCGCGTCCGATGAACTTCTATCACGGCCTGCGCGGGGCCGCCGCGCACAAGCGCATGCTCGAACTGCTCGATCTGGTGAAGCTGCCTGCTTCCGTGGCGACGCGTCAGCCGGGCGGTTTGTCGGGCGGACAGAAACAGCGCGTGAATCTGGCACGCGCGCTCGCGGCGAACCCGGCGCTGATTCTCTGCGACGAAGTGACGTCCGCGCTCGATACCGTGGTCGGCGCGGCGATCCTCGATCTGCTCGGCGAACTGCGGCGCGAACTTGGTGTGTCGTACATGTTCATCAGCCACGACATTTCGACTGTGCGCGCGATCTGCGACGAAGTGATCGTGCTGTACGCGGGGCAATGCGTCGAAGCGGGCCAGCGCGATGCGTTGTCGGCGCCGCCGTATCACCCGTACACGGGCTTGTTGATCGATTCCGTGCCTGCATTGCGGCCAGGCTGGCTCGACTCGCGGCGCGCGCTGACGGCGGGGGCATTGCCGGCAATGGGCCCCGCTGCGGATTCGCAAGAACTGTGCAGTTTCCGCGCGCGGTGCACGGCGCGCATCGACGGCAAGTGCAATGTCACGCCGCCTTCGATGAAGAAGCTGCCGTCGGGCGCGGAGATTCGCTGCCATCACACGGCTGCCGAGCTGATCCGCATGCAGACGGCCGATACGGTGGCGGCATGAAGGCGCGCTTCGTGAGAGTAGCGGAAACGGGGCGCAAGACCTTCGACATCAGCGTCGACGGCATCGTCACGCAGGCGGCTGAAGGCGACACGCTGATGGTCGCGTTGCTGACCGCGCACGACACGCTGCGCGATTCCGAATTCGGCGACGGCCGCCGCGCGGGCTTCTGCCTGATGGGCGCGTGCCAGGACTGCTGGGTGTGGACGGCGCAAGGCGAGCGCGTGCGTGCCTGCACGACGCCCGCTGCGCCGGGCATGTCGATCGTGACGCGCATCGCGCTTTGCGGGGAGGGCGTATGGCCGCGCATTGGGACCTGAAGCGACCGAAGGTGATCGTGATCGGCGCAGGGCCGGCGGGCGTGCGCGCCGCGCAGGCGCTCGTCGAAGCGGGGCTGCGACCTGTGGTTATCGATGAAGGACGACGTGACGGTGGGCAGATCTATCGGCGTCAACCGGAAGGCTTCTCGCGTTCGTACGAGGCGCTGTATGGGACGGAGGCGGCGCGGGCCGCGTCGTTGCACCGCGACTTCGATGCATTGCGCGCGCAGATCGACTATCTGCCCGACACGCTCGTGTGGAACATCGCGCCGCAGGCGGTGCATGTGGTGAGCGGCACACGCCATGATGAACTCGCATTCGATTCGCTGATCATTTGCAGCGGCGCGACGGACCGGCTGATGCCCGTGCCGGGCTGGCATCATGCGGGCACGTTCAGCCTTGGCGGCGCGCAGGTCGCGTTGAAATCGCAGGGCTGCGCGGTGGGTGCGCGGACGGTGGTGATGGGCACGGGGCCGCTGCTGTATCTGGTGGCTGCGCAATACGTGAAGGCGGGCGCGACGGTGAGCGCCGTGCTCGATACGTCGACGTTGGCACAGCGTGTGCGCGCATTGCCTCAACTGCTCGCGATTCCCGCGACGCTGCGCAAGGGCATGGCGCTGATGAGCGTGCTGCGCCGCGCGCGCGTGCCGGTTCATCGCGGCGTGACGCCCGTTGCGATCGACGGTTCGCCGGAACATGGCGTGACGGGCGTGCGCGTGAAATTGGCCAATGGCGCGCCGCTCGAAGTGCACTGCGACGCCGTTGCGCTCGGCTATCACTTGCGTGCCGAAACGCAGCTTGCCGATCTCGCCGGCTGCGAATTCCGCTTCGATCACGCGACGCAAACGTGGCTTCCGCATATCGACGCGGATGGCCGCAGCAGCGTTGCGGGCGTCTATCTGGCGGGCGACGGCGCGCGCGTGCGCGGCGCCGATGCCGCTGAACGGGCGGGGCGGCTTGCTGCGCTGGCGGCGTTGCGTGACGCGGACATCGGGCGCGAAGGCACGGAAGGATTGCGTGCCGAGCTGGCGCGTTATACGCGTTTTGCGGCGGGCTTGCGCGCGGCGTTTCCGTGGCCTGCGCGCTTCGCGGCCGCGCTGCCCGACGAGACGATCGTGTGTCGTTGCGAAGCGGTCACGGCGGGCGAATTGCGGCGCGTGGTACGCGAGATGGGCGCCAGAGAAGCGAACCGGGCGAAGGCGTTTTCGCGCGTCGGCATGGGCCGTTGCCAGGGGCGCTTTTGCGCGCATGCCGGCGCGGAAGTGATTGCCGCCGAGGCGCGGGTGCCGCTCGAAGCGGTCGGGCGGTTGCGCGGGCAGGCGCCCGTCAAGCCGCTGCCGATGGCACTGGTATCGACGTGCGCGGTCTCGCGAGACGCAGAAGAACCCAACACACGCGCACAGGAGTACAGCGAATGAGTGATCGTGCCGATGTGATCGTGATCGGCGGCGGGATCGTCGGGACGTCGAGCGCGTTTTTTTTGCGGCGCAGACAACGTTCGGTGATTCTGCTTGAACGCGGATTGACGGGGCAACAGGCGAGCGGCGTGAACTTCGGCGGCGTGCGGCGTCAGGGGCGGGCGTTGACGCAACTCGCGATGTCCAATCGGGCGCTCGCTACGTGGCAGCGTTCGAAAGAGTTGCTGGGTGAAGACGTCGAGTTCCTGCCGTCCGGCCATACGCGGGTCTGTTATCACGCGCACGACGCCGAGTACTTTCATCGCTATGCCGCCGAGGCACGCGCGTACGGTCTCGATCTCGAAGTGCTGGACGGCGCGGCGATGTTTCGGCGCTTTCCATTTCTGGGCCGCGAAGTCCTGGCGGCGTCCATTTCGCCGCTCGACGGGCATGCGAATCCGCGTCTGGCGGCGCCGGCGTTTGGGCGTGCCGCAGCGCGTCTGGGGGCGCGCATCGTGGAGAACACGGAGATCGTGCGTGTCGAGAAAGAGGCGGGCGGCTTTCGTGTCGAGAGCGCGGCGGGCGAGGTCTATCGCGCGGAACAGGTGTTGATCTGCGCGGGCGCGTGGGCGAACGCGCTGTCGATGCAATTTGGCGAGCCGGTGCCGCTCGTTGCGCGCGGGCCGCAGATGGCGGTGACCGAGCCGGTTCCGTATGTGTTCGGGTCGTCGATGGGTGTTTACACGTCGATCAAGGAGGAGAGCGTGTACTTCCGGCAGATTCCGCGCGGCAATATCGTGCTGGGTGGTGGTCCTGCGGGTCCTGCCGATGCGGTGACATGCCGGGCATCGGTGTTGCCGGAGAACACGGTGCAGCAGATGGCGCAGTTTCGGCGGCTTGTGCCTGCGCTTGCGGCGTTGCATGTGATTCGGGTGTGGAGCGGTGTCGAAAGTTACTTGCCGGATTCCGAGCCGGTGATCGGGGCGAGTTCCACGACCGATGGGCTGTTCTATGCGTTTGGTTTTTCCGGATCGGGGTTTCAGATCGGGCCGGGTGTGGGTGAGACGCTCGCCGAGTTGATCGATACGGGGGCTACGTCGATGGCATTGGATGCGTTTTCGATTCGGCGGTTTGGGAATGGTATGGCTTTGCAGTCTGCGTCTGCATCTGCTTCTGTCGAGGCTTCTTCATGAGTACCCGTCAATCATCTTCTATCTTGCTGCGGGACGCGCTTGCTTATATCGATGCGAATTTCGATAAGACTGTGAGCCTTGCGCAATTAGCCGAGATTTCGGCGCTCAGTGTTTCGCGGTTTGCTACCGTGTTCAGACAGCAGGTCGGGCTTTCGCCTTATCGATATTTGTGTAGCGTGCGTGTGCGGCGCGCGCAGACCTTGTTGTTGGCAGGGGTGCCAGGCGCTGTTGTGGCTACCGAAGTTGGGTTTTTTGATCAGAGCCATCTGGCCAGACACTTCAAACGGTTTTGTGGCGTGACGCCAAGTCGGTTTTTGTCGAATGCTAAGGGAATGGGGTAGGGGTTTGGGTTTTTTTGATGTCTGCGACGCTGGGTGGTTTTTTTCGTGTTTGCGCTGGCATCCGCGTCGGGGTGGTTTGCTTTTGCTTTTGCTGGCATCCGCGATTCGTTAGCTCGCTTCAGGCGTCGCCCCTGTGCGGGGCGGC